>JAWOGM010000054.1:0-69443 GCA_046496795.1 Thermoplasmatota archaeon | reverse complement strand
GGTTTTTTCTTACTGATTCTAATCCTTCAAGTATTTGGATTTTATCTGATTCGTAATTACTTTTTTCATTATTTTCTTGATTAGGCATGCTCTCTCTTCCTTTTAGAAATGTTTTATAAAACCTGACATTTTATGTATATTATTTTATTTCCCATTCTCCTAGGATTTTTTTAGTAAAAATCATATGGTTTTAACCCTAATAAATCTTACTATCTATTTATATTTTTAATATATTTTTTATTGATAAATATAGTTAAAGTCAAAAAGATTAAATATTGTAAAAGAATATAGTTTTTTGAGGAGAATATGGATATTTGTTTGTTTTATGTTTTGTTAGTTATTTATATTATTCTAGTTTTTTTGCATATTCTTTTTTCCATTGCAATGTTTAACTATAAAAGCAGTAGAAACAATACCGATAAAGTTAATGATTTTAGTAATTGATAATGTTATGAGGAGTATTTGAAATAGATTTCAACCGTAGGGTAAAAGTGAAGGTAAAGAAAATAAGAGATTTGATTTAATAAATTGGTAGCTATGATAATTAATGCTGATCTTCATATTCATTCCCGTTATTCAGGGGCAACTAGTGAGAAAATGACTATTGAAACACTCTCACTTCAAGCACCTTTTAAAGGCATTCAGATGATGGCAACAGGAGACTGTCTTCATTCCAAATGGATGAAGGAGATTAAACAATGTATTGCTGTAGATGATGGAACATTTGAAATGAATAATACTCGGTTTGTTTTAAGTGCTGAAATTGAAGGTCTACATCGGGTGCATCATCTGATTTATTTTCCATGTTTTTCATCAGTTGATGATTTCAAAGAAAAAATTAGGCCTTTTTCAAAAAATCTTGATACTGATGGAAGGCCCAATGTGCAGCTTAGTGGGGCAGATATCGCCTCGTTTGCAAAGGATGTTGATGCTTTAATTGGTCCTGCTCATATCTTTACTCCATATACTGGATTGTATGCACATCATGTATCAGTTTCGGATTGCTACAGTGATCTTGCTGATTATGTCTGTTTTATTGAACTAGGTTTGAGTGCAGATTCTGATTACGCTGATACCATATCTGAGCTAAAACGGTTTACTTTTCTAACAAATTCTGATTGTCATAGTCCGCATCCTGTCCGACTTGCAAGAGAATTCAATAGATTTAAGGTTGGTGACGCGACTTTTACTGAGATTAAAAAAGCAATTCTTCGTATTGGTGGAAATAAAGCAATATTAAATATAGGTCTTCCAGCACAAGAGGGGAAATATAATGAATCAGCTTGTCCCTCCTGTTATACGCATTATGATCTTGAAGAAGCTATTAGAAGAAGATGGAAATGTCGATGTGGAAAGCGAATAAAAAAAGGAGTGAAAGATAGAGTTTTAGAACACGCCACTTCCGATAAACCCATTCATCCATCTCATCGTCCTCCTTATTTTAATCTTATCCCTTTATCAGAGATTATTACAAAAGCTGTAGGGCAGCATTCTCCATTTACAAAGACAGTACATGCTCGTTGGCAAGAACTTATCTCTGTTTTTGGAAATGAAATTACCGTGCTTGTTGATGCAACTCTAGAAGATATTGCACGAGTCACAACTCCTAGTATTTCTGAGTTTATTCAGGCTCTTCGGGAAAAAAAGATTTC
Organism: Thermoplasmatota archaeon; assembly: GCA_046496795.1. Lineage (GTDB taxonomy): Archaea > Thermoplasmatota > E2 > DHVEG-1 > DHVEG-1 > JAUWYM01. The sequence continues at coordinate 67,791 of JAWOGM010000054.1, read as the reverse complement.
AATTATTCCTGGAGGAGGGGGAAAATATGGTAGCTTTGAATTGCCCTCGAATAAAAAAACATTAACAGTATGTATTAAACCTAATGATCACCAAACTTGTCTGTTGGAATATGCTAAAAGATGATTGTATTGAATTACGAAAACGCTATTAATGAGATTCAACGTATTGTATCAATAAATAGGGGAGATATTTTACAAGGAATTGTTGACTTTTTGTATGCCAATTTTGATAAATATAGTTGGGTTGGTATCTATATTGTCGATGGAAGTGATTTAATTCTTGGATCGTGGAAAGGAGTTGTTGCTACGGATCATACAACTATACCAATAGGATTTGGAATCTGTGGTTATGCAGCTAAATCTGGTAAAACTGAAGTAATTGGGGATGTTTCAAAAGATAATAGATATCTTTCATGTTTTGCTTCTACTCGCTCGGAAATTGTTGTCCCTATCAAAAAACGGGGTGTTGTTGTTGGTGAGATTGATATCGATTCAGATATTATTGATGCATTTACTGATTCAGATATTTCTTTTTTAGAAAAGATAGCTGAAATAATAAGTACAGAAGATGTAATTAAATGATGGATGCATATTATTCTATTTGGACTAGCTAATAATATGACTGTTACTACTGCTATACAATGAGGGATTTTGATTTGATTTTTAATTTATTATTTCAGCACTCAAGATCTTCATCATCGTCACATGTGACTCAGAAAAGGTTCGTTCATCACCATACTAAGAATAGTGATATTTTTATTTAAGCTTTATTGTATTTGGGGTATCGATTTTTTTTGTATTTTTGTTATGTATTGATGTGCCCATAGAAATGCAATTACCGATCCTATTAGATTAGCTATGACCACGCCCCACCAGGCACCAGATAGCTGCAAATTTAAAGTAATTGATAAAAACCATATTATCGGTACTGATAGGATAATTGTCCTAAAAATTGTCACGATTAAGGCATTTTTGCCTTTTCCAATTCCTTGAAACATTGATGAGGAGAGCATACCAAACGCAATTATGGGGAAAAATATACAAATTATTCTGAGGAATTCAATAATACCTGGCGCGAGATGGGCTGAGACATCAGATAAGGTAAATAAAAGAGTTATTTGAGGAGCGAAAAAGAAAACAAACAATGCAATAGCTAATTCTATTACAAAGCCGATTTTGATAGCATATATAAAAGCAATTTTGAGTTTAACATAATCATACGCTCCATATAATGCTCCTGATACCGAGACGACTGCTGTTGAGATGCCTACTAAAGGCATGGTTGCTAGCATTCCCACTCTCCAGCCTGCGGTAAATATTGCTACATTATCTTGAGGATTTTCTACTGCATTAATGATGCCAATTTGAATGATAATTAAATTGATGATTAACATGTTAATGGACATAGAAAGCTGCATAATTGAAGAGGGAAATCCAACACTAAAGATATCTTTTAAAATTGATTTGTTAAATTTAAATTTTCGAAAATGTATAGAAACATAGGTATCTTTCTTTGAAAATAACCAATAAAACATAAGTAATGATGAGACAGACATTGAGACAAGGGTTGCCCATGCTGCTCCTGCTACTCCAAGATTAAAGGTATAGATAAAGATTGGATCAAGAATCATATTTAGGATGGCTCCTATCCCTAATGAATACATTGCTCTTTTTGCATCGCCTTCTGCACGTAAGATAGCATTGGCGATAAAAGAAAAAAAGATGATTACTGCTCCAATGGACATTATTCTTGCATAGATGACTGCTAGATCTATGGTATCTCCTGCTCCAATTGCTGTGAATATTTCTCTTGCAAAAACAAATAATATTAGGGTGAATAAAAATGATATTATGATCATTATGATAACGGAATGAGCTGCAACTGAATCAGCACCATCTTTATCATCTGCACCGATTCTTCGTGAAATAGCTGATCCTGCTCCTATGCCAAGTCCATTTGCGATTGCTATAGCCATATAGAAGAATGGATAAACAAATCCTACTGCAGCAAGCGCATCAGATCCAAGACCGGAAACCCATGCAGCATCTACAAGATTGTAGATGGTAGAAACTGTCATAGCTATAACCATTGGGATAGATAGTTTGAGGATAGCTTTTTTTGGATCTCCTAATAATGTTTCAACACCATTTGTTTTATTATTCTCTGGTTGTTCTAAATGCGAAACATCTGTTTTCCTAGTATTTTTCACAACGAATGCATCAAGCCTTCATATTTCAATATTGTGATTCAAAAAACAAATATATGCTTCGTCCTACTCTATGTGACATTCATTTTCTACAAAATATATTAGTATATTACTCCGTTATAGTATTGTGATGTGTAATGCAAAATAAACGTCCTATAGATAATGATTTTGATTACGATGTTATTATTGTTGGATGTGGTCCTGCTGGTAGTATCACAGGCAGATATATTTATCCTAAAAAAAACGGGTTGCGTGTTTTGATACTTGAGCAAAAAAAACAGATAGGTGTGCCTATTCAATGTGGTGAAGGTATTCTGGGGTTTATTGAAGGAAATGAAATCGCACCTTCTACATATGATAAAAAAGGACTTTTTGAATGTCCAGATCATGTAAAAGCACATCGTATCGATCATTTGCATTTCATTTCTTCTAAAAAAAAGGCTATTAAAATCCCAGTTTATGGTCATACTCTTCATAGAGATTTATTTGATCAATATCTTGCACAACGAGCTATTAACGAAGGTGCTGAAATTAGAAAAGGAATACGGTTTTTATCAATGAAAGATAGGAATACCATTATAACTAGTAGAGGAGAATTTTCGGCAAATATTATTGTAGGTGCTGATGGACCGTCTTCTTCGGTAGCATGTTCATGTGGCCTTCAACCACCTAAAGTATTTGCCACCTGCGTATTAGCTCATGTGAAGGGAAATTTTAATGATCATACTATGAAAATATTTTATTCAAAGATATTTAGGATGGGATATGCATGGATTTTTTCTAAAGGTGATCATGGAAATATTGGATTTGGCACAGAGTTTTATGATGAAATAAAAAAGAACAATACTACTATGAGAAATATTCTTTATGATTTCATTAAAAAAGAATTAGACCTTGAAAAAGATGATGTTTTTTTTAATGGAGGAGGTATTGTTCCTACAGGAGGATTAATTCCACGGTTAATTAAAGATAACGTGGTTTTAGTGGGGGATGCAGCAGGTATGGTCCATCCCCCAACAGGGGCAGGTATTGATTCTGCTATGGTTGGTGCAAGAGAATGTGGCATTGCAATACAGCGCTATTTTTCATATAACGAAAAATTAATTAATTATGAAAAAAAAATCAAAGCGATGTTTGGTCCAGGTTATCAAAAAGGATTGCGAGTGAAAAAAATTTTTCAATTATTGACGACAACTGATATCACTCTTGATATGGCATTTAGGTTTGTTAACACGATTGGAATAACAAAGTTTTTCATATAAAAAAGGTTTTGTTGATATGTTTTTTTAAATTTTGTAAATAATCCGGTGATAATAAAAGGCAGTAATCTTTTTATAGCTAAAAACTTGTTGTCTATATAGGGGATAATAATGAAGATACATCATTGCGATGAAAAGATATCGCTATGGCAGAGAATGAAGAACTGGAGAGGCTTATGGTTTCACCTTGCTGGATTGATTGCAATTATTTGGTTTCTTGTACGAGTTATTCCTAATCCTACACGCGCTCGATATCCCTGTCAGCAGGTTGCTATATCTGTTGCAATAGGCTATATTGCGTTTTGGGGGGTTCTTTTTTCTGGTCTTTTTGTCTGGATAAGAAACGTGAAAACAAAATGGGCTAAAACTGTACCTGCTTTATTTACAGTTTTTATTATTTTATTTACGATTTCTGGCGTAGTTTTTGCTACATTTCCTTTCCAATCAAATCAAACCAGTCTTAGCTCTTGGGATCCTATCTCAATTCAACCGATAGGAATACCAACTGGTGCATCACCTGGGCGGGTTGTATGGGCTTGGAATCCTCATGCTACTCAGAGAAATTTACAAGGATTCTGGTGGCAATCACATAACAACAACCAAACAGTTATTGATCAGATGCTTTCTGATGGTATTAGGCAATATGCTGGCGTCACAGATGATGCTGAGGCGTGGGATGTAATCTTTACCTATTTTAATGTCGAAAAGGGGTTTGGTGAGGCTGGATATGAACCTGGGGAAAAGATAGTTATTAAATTGAATATGAATAATGCCTACGTTCTTTTTGGCAATCCATATATAAGAAGAACTAATGATAGAGATGCAAGTCCACATTTAGTTAAAGCATTATTACGTCAACTTGTTTATGTCGTTGGAGTATCGCAAGAAGATATCACACTTTTTGATGCATCTCGGCCTATACCAAATTGGTTTTATAACCGCATTCGATATGAAACATATCCTTCGTTTCCACTTGTTGATGAATTCCCTGATGTTAACTTTGTTGATTCAACAGGTGGTGCCTCGCGAAGAGAAAAAGCAACTGCAAGTAATGAGAAGATACATTTTGCCGATGGTTTAATTCGTACTCTTCCAACATGTGTTGTGGAGGCAAAATATTTCATTAACATTCCCTTATTAAAGCGTCATCCTATAAGCATGGGTGTAACATTTTCAGGGAAGAATCATTTCGGCTCTTTTATGGAAAGAGTTGCTGATCTACATCCCTATCATGAGTCAGGCTTGATTATGGGTAATCCTGCGCCTCAGGTTGATCTCCTGGCGCATGAACATCTCGGAGGAAAAACACTTTTGTATATTGGTGATGCGCTCTATGGCACAAAGATTGATCATAAAACTATTGCACGGTTTTTGATGTATCCGTTTAATGATGATTGGACAAATAGTTTATTTATTTCGCAGGATCCTGTTGCTCTTGACTCAGTGATGTATGATTTTTTATATGCTGAAGGAACAAATCCTAGCGAGGGTTCTCAAAATTATCTCCATCAGGCAGCTGAGCCACAATTAAACGTGTATGATCCTGAGAATAATGGTGTTTTTCTCTCTGAAAGTCTTGGTGTTCATGAGCATTGGGATGCAAGTGTGGATATCTTTTCCTCGCAACGCTACTTGGGTCTAGAGGGAGACGGTATAGATTTTCAGACCTCTGGTGAGCAGTATGCAAGTCCCGGAATTGTAATTTCCAATCCTTTAGAGAATCATGGGTATGTTCGTGGTGATACGATTGGTTGGTTTCCATTTACCCTGATAATTGGAAATATCGATGTGGAAGCACAAATCAGAGGTAATGTGCAAACAGTTGAAAAAGTCGAGTTTTATCAGAATAATAAATTACAGCACATAGAAACAGAAGCTCCTTATATATGGTCTTGGGATGTTCCTTCGTTTTTTAGACAGACTATAAAGATAGTTGCCTATTATGACTCTACAGAGAGTATGAGCAATGAAATAAGGCTTTGGAAGTTTTTCTAAGGAGTTATAACACGATCTGATTTCATTAGTAATGAAACGATTTCTTGCATATCAACCATACGCCCTATTGAAAGTTTTTGTTCAATGTTATAAAATCCAATACATGTTTTACATCCAATAAGATCAACTCCATCTTTTGACAAAGCATCTAATGCATCTAAAACCGAGGAAGTATCGGTAAGTAGATTTACTGCTGAGTTATAAAAGATCATAACGTCCGGTTTTTTCTGTAAACCCCAAAGCTTTCTGAGAAACGATGCCATTAATATTTTTCCAAGTTTTTCATCACCTTTACCAAGCGATTCACTATGTAGAATAATTGTTGTTTTCATAATTATATCACCATATTGCTTTTTTTCTTAATTACAATTTTGTAATAAATATCTTCTGTTTTGCAAAAAACTTATTAGATAAATTAAATGATATCACTATTGTTTTGAGATGAAAAAAACGATTTATTATAGGATTATTATTCTAATGGTATTTATTATGTTTTGTGTTTGCAGCATGTCTATACTTGGTTTTGCATCTGCAAATACAACGCTGTTTGTAGGCGGCAGTGGTGATGGTAATTATAGCTCTATTCAGGATGCATTAAACAATGCCTTCAAAGGGGATGTTATTTATGTTTACGCAGGCACTTATTATGAAAATATAATAGTGAATATATCTGTTCTTCTTATGGGGGAGGATAAAGAAACAACAATTATTAATGGTGGTGGTCATAAGAATGTTGTACTTCTTCAATCAGATAATTGTATGGTTTCTGGTTTTACTATAATAAACAGTGGAATGACTTTTCCCTTAGCAGGAATTACAGTTAATTCAAATGATAACACGATAATTGGAAACAATATTTATCAGAATTATTATGGCATTCGTCTTGAATTAACATCGGGTAATCTAATTTCGGATAATCATATTTGGAACAATTTTCAATGTGGTGTATATTTTAGCAGAGCGTCAAATAATATCCTTTCTTTTAATATAGTAAAGAATCATTCTTTTAATGGGTTTGGATTGTATGAATTTTCAGATAAGAATTTGATAATTGGAAATGTTTTCAGAAATAATTCTTTTTCTGGTGTGAATATTCGTGATTCATATGATAACTCTCTTGAGGATAACCAGTTTATTGAAAATACAGTTGGTTTGCATAGCCCGACTGCAGATTACAAAACAGATATTAATTCAAATTTATTTACTAGCAACGCAATTGATGTAGAAATTGAAGTTAATCCGCATATGACGTTTGGATCTGGTTACGCTGTATTTCTTATCGTTGCTTTTTTTATTATTAAAAAATTTGAGTTATAGTTATTTTTTCCCACTTTCTATAGTTAGTGTTACAAATAAAGCAATGAGAGCAGGACCTATCATTAAAACGACATAATATGAAAAAGAAAGTGTGTATGTGTCAATAAATAGTATATATAGGGGGTATACTATTAGAAGAATACATCCAATGGTTCCAATATTGTATGGGTTTGTTTTGTTTTTTATTATTTGAAAGCAACTTATAATAAAGAAAATGCATGCTAATAAGAGCACAAATGATGTTGTTAGAGAGTTAAGAATATATTTTATAGAATAGTTCCAGAGATATGCCTGGAAGACAATATAAAGCATATTTAATGAAATAAATAAAGAGACACTACCTAGCGCTATAAATAATGAGTAGACTAAAAGATTTTTTTTATTATTAAACAAATGTTCTCGTTTATCTTTTTGTTGTTGTGGCATTATCTCCCTCAAGGATTTTTCTGTTTTTCTGAAGGTATGTTATACTATGAGAGGATTTAAAATCTGTTTTTTTGTTACGTTGTACAAATTCTTTTAAATCATCTATGGTGTCGACATCACTCCAAAACGGTAGTATGTTAAGTTGATAGTTTGTTTTTTCAATTTTTTCTTTTGTTTGTTTATATACTGTTGAATTACTCCATGTTATGCTTTCGAAGATTTGAGGAAGAAATGTTGTTTGGTTAAATCCGATGAGATAATATCCTCCATCTGTTGCGGGACCTATTACAATGTCATTTTTTTGTAATTGGTTTAATGCGTTGGTGAGAATTTTCTTAGGGATATCAGGACTATCACTACCTATAAGGATTGCACGTTGAAATCCTTTGTTAAATACATATTTAAAGCAATACGTCATTCGTTCTCCAAGATTATTTCCTTTTTGGGGTATATAGTTTTGGTGTTGTCCCAGCCATTTTTGGAATTGTGGTAACATAGTTGATGGATGATGGCATAAAATTAGCGTTGTTTTGATTTGTTGAACTGTTGATATGATGTCAATTACAAATTTTTTATAAAGATTGACAGCGTTTTCTTGTGTAATATCTTTAGCAAGTCTATTTTTCACGTGTCCTTTTTTCGGGTATTTTATGAAGAGAAGTATACAGCTAGTTTTTTCATTGTTCACATGTTTTCCTCTCTTTGTTTGTATTATTGAGCGCTTCATCAAATAGTTGTATAATATCCATTATTTCTACGTCTGTTTTTTGTTTACTAAGTTCTTCGTAGCAAGTGAGGCAGACACAGGCTAGTGTTGAGGCGTTTTTTTTAACTGAGGAAAGATATGTTTGCTGCCGGTTTGTGTTATGTTGATCAAATTGGTGGTTCCATTGAAAACAGCATGATTCTAAATTTTCTTTTGTCTCTCTAAGATTTGCAAATCGTTTGACTGTGAGGTTTGCTGCAGTCATTTGAGGAGAATCTTTTTTGTATCGACAAGAAGGATGTATCATCATGTCTCCTCTAATTTTTTTGTCCGGAAACTTTTCAATATGTTGTAATAGGTATTCTATGACATGTAAGACGTTATAGTTTTCATTATATTGCTTTTTTATTGTTTCTAAAACTTCATGGCATTCTGCACAAGCTGTCAGTATTATATCTGGTTTGACGGTTTTTATTTTTTCATACAATATTTTTTTACAACTATCTGCTTGATCATATTCGCCTTGAATGAGATGAGGTCCTCCACAGCAGTTGGTGACACCTCCAATAATGCTTATTGAAGAGCTGACATGTTTTAGTAGCCGTAGAGTTTGGCGAATGGTTGTTGTTGAATAGATATAACAACCTGGGTAAAAAAGAAGCTTGTTTTGTATTAAAGGCGTATTCTCCATATATGCAGAAAGATCTTTCGTTGTAATTTTTCGAAAATAAATAAATAGATTTTGTACGATTCGTTTAATCCCTGTTTTTTTTACTCCTTTTACTAAAAGGTATCGTTTGTATGTTTTTGGTTTTATGTGGCGTAGTTTGTGTTTTATGTAACGGATCATATAATCTCTGCGGATTTGCATAGGGCAAACTGGAACGCATTTTCCACATTGTACACAGTTAAATGCAAACTTTCTAATAGTTGATGGAACTGGTGTTATTTTTTTTGATGCATTGTTTAGTTCTTGGATTGTAAATGATGGTTTTGTAACAGGACAAGCATCCATACATTTATTACAACAGATACATGTGTCAATATACTTGGGGATAAGGTTTGCATGAAGTGTTTCTGTATCTGTAGGTTTTTGGTTTTGGGTTGTTATTTTATTCATTGTTTATTTCCCTGTTTTTTTGTTGTATTCTCTTTTCGCGTACCATCCGGTAAGAATGAGAATAATAAATGAAGTAATTAATACCACAAACAGTTCAACTGAGATTTGTCTGGAGATAATTGCTTGCATAATAGCATCAGAACCGACAACGATGAGTATTGTAGCAGGTAGCATACAAAGCCAGGACCAAAAAACATAGGTTTTAAACGGTACTTTTGTTAACCCAAACCCGTAGTTGAGCAAAGTAAACGGGAATAGGGGAATTAATCTTGTAAAAGCGACCATAATCATACCATGGGTTTGGGTGAGCTGGTCAAATCGTTTCATTTTTGGATTTTTTGAGAGCCATTGAGAAATTGGTTCTCTTGCAAAATATCTTGCAATAAGAAAAGTGATACTTGCTCCAATGGTTGATGAAATGCTAATTATAATCACTCCTGCAATCGATCCAAATAATGCACCAGCAAGTATTCCAAAAATTGTCCCTGGTATTGTTGCAATAATGGCTCCTATATAAATGAAAAAGAATGCCACAGGACCCCATGCGCCTAGATTTTTTATCCATGCTTGTACATTTATCAGGTTTTCGGTAGATCCCGATAGATTAAAGACAATAAATAAGGTAACAATACATATGATTAAAATAACTGGTTTCCACCAATTTATCGATGGTATTGTTTTTTTAATTGTTTGGTTCATGCTATATTTCAATTTTTTTTATCTTTTATATTAATGATCCACTGCAGGATGATCCTGCTCCTGCCGTACAACCAAAACAATGTGCCCCAGTCATTATAGTTCGTTTCTCTAACTGTTTTTTGTTGAATTTTTCTATATGTTGTGGTACCGTTGATGAGACAGGTATTCCTGCGGCTAGATTGAAATCACAATCATATAGTGTTCCATCCCAGCCGATATTGATTTGATGACGACACATAAGTGAGGGAATTGTATGAGGATTAAACGATTTTTTTAAAAGATTCATATAATGGTGTTTATTTTCTTTGATTGATTCAAGAAATCGCCCTAAGGGCATATTGGTTAATGCAATAAGTTTTGTGAAATGAATGTTGTATTGTTCAGCAAGATGTTTTCGATACTCTTCTTCCAGTGCTTTTTGAGGTGGTGGAAGGATAGGACCTTGAGGGTTGAAAACGAGGGTGAGAGGTAGGTCTTTGGTAGTTCCATATCCTATGTTATTGAGTTTTTGTAATGCATTTATACTTTTTTCAAAAACGCCGTCACCGCGTTGAGCGCAAACGTTTTCTTCTAGATAACAGGGAAGTGATGCGACAAGTTGGATTTTTAATGCTTTGTAGAGTTGTGGGTAGTTGAGATATTTTGGTTCATCTAGAATCGTAAGATTTGTTCTCAGTTGTAACTGGTGGCCTTGTTTTTCTAATGTTTTTAGAAATTTTACAAGATACGGATGAAGTTCTGGCGCACCTCCTGTGATGTCTACAAAAATATGGGGGAGTTTTGAGAGTACAAAGAGTACTGTTTCCATGGTTTTTAAACTCATTTGTTCGGTTCTTTCTGCCGATGCGCTAACATGGCAGTGTTTACATGTTTGATTGCAGATGAACCCAAGGTTTATTTGAATGGTTGAAAGAGTTTGGCAATGTAATTTTTTTTGCACAGCAGATATGATATGTTGTTCAAATTCGTTTTTCTGTGTTTGTATAGAATCACCTTTTTTTTATATTTGATGAATCCTATTGTGCTTTTTATCTATTGTGGACTCTTACTTTTTTTGGGTTCTTTTTTACTTTTTGTTGTATGTGTGGGATAAAATTTAGCTAGTTTTTCTGCAGGCATTCCACACCAATAAAGGAAGATGATTATTGTGTTTCTTATGTTGGTATAGAGTAGTCCTTCTTCTTTCCATCGTCTGTCTGATGTGATGACATGATGTGGAAGAATTCTTATTTTCCCTTTTTGTTTTTTTATACGGCGCATAATATCTACATCTTCCATTATTGGAATATTTCTATATCCTCCTATTTTCTCGAAAAATGATTTTTTTATAAATATTACTTGGTCTCCATATGGTGCCCGGGTGATTTGAGATCGTAAGGTCGAAATTACAGCTACTATTTGTATTATTTTATGTTTTGTTTGTATCTTAAGACTGAATGCTCCGCCGATAAATTGTTTATTTTCCATAATTTTTTTTATTTCTGTTAAACAGTTTTTTGGTGGTTCTGTGTCTGCGTGCAGGAAAACAAGAATTTCACCTGAGGCATGTTTTGCTCCTTTGTTCATTTGTTGTGCACGTCCTTTTTGCGCGGTGAGTTTTATAACAGAGGAATTCGCTATCTGGTTAATTGTATCTTTTGTGGGAGATGCATCGACAACTATAATCTCTATGGGTTCTTTTGTAGGGGCCTGGAGAAGATTGTTAATTAATGTATTGATATTCTCTCTCTCATGCAGAACGGGAATGATTATGGAAAAAGCAGGTGCTTGTTTCATAGTAATCCTTTACATATATAATTTGTAATAGTTATCAGGGTTTATGAATTGTTTTGTATGATCAGTTAAAAGTCTGATCTTTTTATTAATCATATTGACATATTGATAAGAGATATAGATGATTCCGTCAATATTTCTTTTGGTTTTATGATATTTACTTAGAGGAAAATGTTTTATAATAATTGAGTATCTTGTTGTTAACACGGTGGTTTTATTAATAAAGTCTTTTATATTCTTTTATTCATTCAGTTTGAAAATGAGAGATCATGTTAACCTTGATATGATATTTCGAAATAAATCATTTCAGTTAGTTTTTGGTTTATTGCTTTTTTTATTGATGGTTGTTCTGTCATATCTTTATGCTGAAGAGCCTCCGCTTTATTATGGTGCTGCAATCCTTTTTTTAGCTATTTATATGTGGATATTTGCTCCCATTTCTTTTACTTTCTCCACTTTTTTAATAATTACGGGCTCTGTTGTGCTAGGAATCCTTCCTCAAAGTGAAGCGTTTAGGGGTTTTTCATCGGGTACATTGTTTTTTTTAATGGGTGCTCTTATTCTTGCAATCACTGTTGAGAAACATGATTTACACAAACGTATCGCTCTTTATTTTCTGAATCATTTTGGTAGTAGCCCACGTCGTTTTTTACTAGGTGTAACCTTGATAGGTTTTTTTCTTTCAATGCTTATGCCTGAACATGGTATAACTGCATTGTTTATCCCTGTTCTTTTTATTATTTTTGCTGCATCTAAACAAAAAAATATTCTGAGGTCGAATTTCGGTAAAGCAAATCTTCTTGCTCTTTCTTATGGTACATCTGTTGGTAGTATTACTACGTTTCTGGGGGGTGCAAGAAATATTTTAGCTGTTGAGATTTATGGCTATTATACTGGTGATACTGTTTCTTTTGTTCGCTGGATCATTTCTACCATGCCTGTAGCGCTGGTTATGATTGTTTTTACTTATTTGGTATTGGCTAAAGTGTTTCACCTAGAAAATATTGATATGGGCCATATTCGTAAAAAAATCTCTAATGAAATAGAGGCGATGGGAAATTTTAGTATTGGTGAAAAAAAAGCGTTGTTTTTTCTTTTAGCAGGTTTTGTTGCTTGGGCAACACTTGGGCAGATAATTGGTATGGGTGTTATTGCTGTAGCATTAGCTGTAGCTATAGCATCTACAAAAACGATAGAGTGGAGTGATGTTGAATCAAAGATGCCTTGGGGCACTTTATTTTTATATGTTGGTGCAATCACGTTATCTTTTGTGCTCCCCCATGCAGGGACGTTAGATGTTATTACCAAATTTTTACTTTCTTCGGTGGGAGATAATCCTCTTGTTGTTCTTGCCATTTTTGCAATAATTGCTGTCTTTCTTTCAAATGTCATGAGTAATGCAGCGGTGACAGCAATTATTCTGCCTATAGCGTTATCATCTATGGGTGAATTAGGTTTTTCTCCAATAGTTCCGACATATACCGTTGCAATGGCGAGTGGTTTTGCATTTCTACTTCCTATCGGTACTCCAAGTGCTATGCTGGTGTATGCAACAGGAAATTTAGAAGTAAAAGATTTTATCAAACCCGGATTTATATTAAATGTCTTAGGAATTATTGTATTTTTAACTGTTGGTCTTGTATGGTGGAGGTTTTTAGGATATTGGTAAAAGGGGAAATAGTATGAATCAAATAAATAGAGAAATTGATGAAATTAAAGAAAAACGTGTGCTTTTAATCGCCTGCTATAAAAAAAGATATACCAATGAATCTCTTCAACAAATTGTTTCCATTATTAACGATATTAAGCCTGATAGTGTTATTATTCTAAAATTAATTAAAACAGTACGTGTCTGTGAACTCTTGGATGCCAATATTGGGTTTGGTGATCTGCAGAAGTTTCAACAATATATTAAGCAATTTAAAAAAGAAGATGTTGATGAAGTGGGTGTATTACTTATAAAGACTATAAATAAATTAGGTATTCCTTATGATGTTCATGTACGAGTAGGGGAGAATATTTCTCAGCAGATTTTAAATGAATTTAATTCTATGAATGTTGTTCATTTGATTATGCATCCGCCTTCCAAAGGTTTTTTTCAGAAATTAATTGAAGCAAGTGCAGAGGATTTTATTTATAAAATTTTAGGGAAAAATAAAGTGACATTCCTTGATTAAAAAACTATTCTCTATTTTTTTAAATAATTGTTAATTTCATATAAGAATTGTTGTAATGGGCTCGGAGAGATTCGAACACTCGACCTCCGCCATGTCAAGGCGACGTCATAACCAACTAGACCACGAGCCCTTTTTTTTGTTTATTTTGCAACCTCAGAATTTCTAACAGTTTTTAAATGTTTCAGTTGGTAGTTTTATAGTTTTTGTTTCATTTTACAAAAATTTGATTTCCTAAAAAATGTATTAGGCTATACCTGGTTTTTTTGTTTTTAAAATTTATTTGTATTTTTGGTTTGAAAAATGTGAAATTTAATATGGGTCTATGTAATTCAAGATAAACTGTAAAAAATAATGAGTTGATATCATGGAGGCAATTATATTAGCAGGAGGTTTTGGAACAAGACTTCGTCCTTTAACCTATACAAGAGCTAAGGCATTATTACCCATTCTTAACAAACCTATGATCTCCTATCTTGTCGAATCGCTCCCAAAACAAGTAGACAAGATTATTGTAGCTGTTAACTATAGAAAAGATCAGATTGAAGAGTTTTTTAATACAGCCTCTTTTAATAAAGAAATCATTGTAAATGATGAACCCAAACCACTTGGAACTGCAGGGGCGGTAAAATTTGCTGAAAAACATATCACTGATTCTTTTTTTGTGATTAATGCAGATATCATTTGTTCACTTAATCTTAGCGAGATGATTGATTTTCATAAAAAAAATAATGCTGTTTCAACTATTTCTTTATGGCCTGTCGATAATGTTTCTGAATTTGGTGTTGTTGATGTTCAATCAGATGGAAATGTGACTGGTTTTGTTGAAAAACCAAAACCAGAAGATGCTCCTTCTAATCTCATTAATGCCGGGGCTTATCTTTTGGAATATAAAATATTGGATTATATTGAAAGAGGGCGTCTTATTTCAATGGAAAAAGAAATTTTCCCGCAAATAATTAGAGATACAAAACGGTTTTATGGATTCAAATTTGAGGGATATTGGATTGATGTTGGAAGAATAAATAGTTATCTTAATGTACACCAACTTTTACTAAAAAAAAATAAACTAACAAATTACATTGGCAAACATTGCTCACTTCATGGAGAAATAGTTAAATCCTCTGTTGGAGATAATGTTCGTTTAGGAAAAGAATCATCCATTTATTCATCTGTTATTTTTAACAATGCCTCTATTGGTGATAATGTTGTATTGGATCATTGCATAGTTGGAGAAAATAGCTTCATTGATGACGATTGTCATCTTACTTATTGTGTTATTGGTGATCATGAAAAGGTAAAACAAAAAAGCAGTTTGGAAAAAAACATTATTTGGAATCAACCTATCCCTCATGGATACCCAAATAAACAAATAGGTAATGTAATTGGAGAATGATTTTCTATTACTATTTTTTCAATCAATTTTTTATAACGCAGTAGTGATTGCAGTATATGCAAAAAGATATCTCATTACATATTTTTAGAGCGTATGATATTAGAGGAATTTATCAGAAGGATATTTCTCCTGAATTATTTTTTAAAATTGGACAGGCTGCAGGTACGTTTGCTAAAAGAATATTACGCGGTAAAAACCTAACAGTTGGCGCTGATATTAGACAATCCAGCCCCTCACTGTTTTATTCTTTTATTTCTGGTGTTTCTTCAACTGGAATAGATGTGCAGTATACAGGAATTACTTCTTTTGGACAAACATTATTTGCTGGATGGCAAAATAAACATGAGGTAATTGCGTTTATTACTGCTAGTCATCTGCCTGCTGAATGGAATGGTATAAAATTTTATTATGGTGATGGTGTTGGTTTTTCTGTAGATGATCTTGAACAAATTAGAGATTTCACTTTGGATGATGATTTTGAAATTGCTGATTGGCAAACAGTTGGGAAAGTTAAAAAAATTGATATCTCAAAAGTGTATAGAGATTTTTTCTTATCTAAATTTTCTTATACTTCTCAAATTAAAGTTGCACTTGATTGTGGTGGAGCAAGTATGACACTTTCTGCACCTGATGTTTTTACATCACTAGGTTTGGATTGTGTCCCTGTTTTCTGTGAACCTGATCCATTGTTTTCTAAGCGACCGTCTGAGCCAAAAGAAAAAAATCTGGGGGAATTGGTGAAAACAGTAAGGGAGCAGAAATGTGATTTTGGCGTTGCATTTGATGGTGATGGAGATAGAGCAGTTATTGTGGATAATAAGGGACGTGTTTTATCAGCAGATCAAACAGGTATTATTCTTGGTAAATTTGGGATTTCTGATAAAAAAGGAGTAGTACTTGTTAATGTTGAAGTTTCAAAAGCAGTAAAAGAGCAACTTGAGCCCCTAGGCTTTCAGGTTAATCAGATTCGAGTTGGTCATACTTTTTTAACACTTGAAGGTAAAAAACAAAAAGCACGACTTGGCATTGAATCCTCAGGACATATTATTTTACCGGAGTATTTTTTATTTGATGATGCTCTTGTTGTCCCTCTTAAAATGGCCGAGGTATTAGATAAAACAGATGCTGCTCTTAGTGCTCTTGTTGATGAGCTTCCCATGTATCTCACAAATCGTGAAGAAATCAATTGCCCTGATGATATAAAAAGTATAGTTATTGATGAATTAACAAAAGAATTAATTGGCGAGTTTAATAATACAAATGTTTTAGATGGTATTCGTGTAACACTTGAAAAAGGATGGGTTTTGATACGACAATCCAATACCAGTCCTATTATCCGATTAACTGCTGAAGCTGATGACCATTCAAGCCTTGGTGAAATTACCACTACTTTTATGAAGAAATTAAAAAGAATAATTGATAAGAAGAAAACACCTATGTAGTAAAACTCATGATATTTTCTCTCTAGGTAAATCTTATAAATAAGAAGAGTATACGCTACCAAACCTTAAAGAATAGGAAAAAGATAAATACTGAATTGAAATGTAGTTAATGGAGGTAAAATTATGGCAGATAAACCACACATGAACATGGTAGTTATCGGTCATGTCGATCATGGGAAATCAACCTTAGTTGGACAAGTATTGCTTCAGACCGGGCAGTTCCCTCAGCACATGCTCGATAAATTTAAGGAAGAAGCAAAAGCAAAAGGAAAAGAAAGTTTTGCTATCGCATGGATTTTTGATAATTTAAAAGAAGAACGAGAGCGTGGAGTTACTATTGATGTTGCTCATAAGCGATTTAATACAGATAAGTACTATATTACTATCATCGACGCTCCTGGACACAGAGATTTTGTTAAAAATATGATCACAGGGACATCGCAGGCAGATGCTGCAATTCTTGTTGTTGCAGGTCCTGAAGGTATTATGGCTCAGACAAAGGAACATATGTTTCTTGCACGAACACTTGGCGTTAAACAGATGATTATCGCCGTCAATAAAATGGATGATACAAAACCACCATATGACAAAGCACGATTTGAAGAGGTAAAATCAGAGATAACTAAACTTGCAAAAAGCGTGGGTTACAAAGATGAACAGCTACAAATAATACCTGTATCGGCATTTAAAGGCGATAATGTCAAAGATAAAGGAAATATTGAATGGTGGACGGGAGATACAATTCTCAAAGCTATTGATAACTTCCAATTATCAAAAAAACCAACTGACTTACCACTTCGATGGCCACTTCAAGATGTCTATACTATTAAGGGAGTTGGGACTGTTCCTGTCGGTAAGATTGAAACAGGGATTATGAAACCTGGTCAACAACTTATCTTTAAACCCAGTGCAAAACCTGGTGGAGCAACGGGAGAAGTTAAAACTATTGAAATGCATCACGAGCAAATTAACCAAGCAGAGCCTGGAGATAATGTCGGTGTTAATATGAGAGGCATCAACAAAAATGAGATTCGTCGGGGAGATGTCGCAGGACCAGCTGATAACCCCCCAACTGTTGCAAAATCATTTATTGCACAGATTATGGTTCTTAACCATCCTTCTGTAATAACAAAAGGATACACGCCCGTCTTCCATTGTTATACAGCACAGGTGGCATGCAGATTCGAAGAAATACAAAAGAAACTTGATCCAAGAACTGGACAAGTGAAAGAGGAAAACCCTGACTTCATTAAAACAGGTGATGCAGCAATTGTAAAAATTATTCCAACGCGACCGATGGTTATTGAATCATCCAAAAAGATTCCACAACTTGGAAGATTCGCTATTCGAGATATGGGACAAACTGTGGCTGCTGGTGTTTGTTTAGAAGTTGAGGAAGCTAAATAAGCTTCTCCTCTTTTTTTATTACAAAATATGAGAAAAAATAGGAGCCTTATAGGATGCCAGCGCAGAAAGCAAGAATATCGCTTACAAGCACGGAGTCAAAAAAACTAGAAGACGTTTGCACTCAAATTAAAATGATTGCAGAAAGAACTGGTGTTGCCTTACGCGGACCAGTTCCTTTACCAACAAAACATTTAAAAGTTCCCTGTAGAAAATCTCCAGATGGAGAGGGCACTGAGACATGGGATCGTTGGGAGATGAGAATTCATAAACGACTTATTGATCTTGATGCTAGTGATAGAGCTCTTCGGCAGTTGATGCGCATTCAGGTTCCTGATGGTGTTCATATCGAAATTGTGTTAAAATCATAAAATTCTTTTTATAAGAATTTATGATACTCTTTTTACAATACTATTTAATAATATGCTGAGGTAGCAAAGCCTGGCCTACCGCGCCGGCCTTGAAAGCCGGTTCTCCGAAAGGGGATCAGGAGTTCAAATCTCCTCCTCAGCGTTTATGGGCGTGTGGCCTAGCCTGGATAAGGCACCGGCCTTCTAAGTCGGTAATCGCGGGTTCGAATCCCGCCACGTCCGTAACTCACCACTCCTGTTGTTTCCACTCGAAACGTAGGTTTTTTTGCCGTTTATTGATTTTAGCCCATTTTCCACTTCCAAATTGTCATGAAATTTGAGGACGGACTTAATCCAATCATACGGTGCGTTTCGATGGTATTTTTTCGCATATTTCACGTAATCTTCGGTTGTGTCAATTTTGTCATGCCCCATCCAATCTTTAACTTCCCATATGTCCCATTTCTTTGTCTCTGTCTTGCTTTTGATAAGTCTTGCTGTTGCACACCAGTGTCTCATTGTGTATAGGCTGAAAGGTCTCCATGCCTCTTTTACGAGAGGTGAGAGTTTCTTTCGTAAGTAATCTACTGTGTATGGTTTACCGTTTGGTTGCAGATACAAAAAGTCTTTACTGTATTGGTTTTCGACCTTGGGTCTCCATTTGTCAATCCAGTTTTTCAAACATTTTCGTCTTGGATTGATCATTAAGTCTTTTTCTGGAAATATCTGTCTTAGTTGATTGTGTTTCTTTGTCTCAGTTATGATCATGTAGCCATCATCGATGTTTACATCGCGTACTTTCTGGATTACTATTTCACTTGGTCGCCATCCAATAACAAAGCCGTGCATTAGTATGTACTGAAAGAGTGCATTTGTGTATTTGTCTTTTGAGTATCTGTAATGTATGATACTGTGTGTTGTGTTTGGTAGTGGTATTATTTTGACTTTTGCCGGTGGTTTACTTGGCGGTGTGTATCCCCATGTTTCTGTGTTTATACCAAATGCCTTTGCAAACATGTTGAGTGTGTCCCATTCGTTTCGTATCGCGTTCTTTCCAGCACCTTCTTTGTATTCTCTGTACTCTAGATATGCTATGATTTGATTAGGGTTTAGTTCCTTCCAATTAATTGGGAATACTGGATGTTTGCTCATTCTTTTTGCCATTGGTATTCGTTTCTTTACCGTGTTTTCATTTTTCCGTCTTTTGAATACCCACCAGTATTTTATTGCATTGAATAATTCCTGTTGTGTTTTGTATTCGGATGGATCTAAGATATATGGGTTTTTAAATTTTTCAACATCAAATTTTTGTCTTACATAGCCACGGTCATTCATCTCCTCCCCGTCCAATTGGGGATTTGGTTGTTTGACATATTTCTGGCCTATGTTTTCTATATTTTGTTTCCATTCTTGATTATTGCCTCCTTCCAATTCATGTGAATTGGTTGTAAATGGATTGGTTGAATGGTTAATTAGGTTTTCTTGGATGATCTTCAACTTTCATGCACCGTTAATTAAGATATGTAATTATATGTAATAATATGAAATATGCATAGTAATATTTATAAGTTTCGGTGTGTATTCATATGTAATTATGGCAAGACCAAAGAAAACAGAACCAAAACGAGAAAGACTTTCCGTCACCATACATCCAACTCTTTTAAAATGGGTACAAGAAAATACTGGTTCAGCTGTAGATAACAAAAGATTCAGATCTGTATCTGATATTGTAGAACAGGCTCTTCTTTTACTTAAAGAACAAGTTGAATCAGGAAAATATTGAAAAATCAGGCCAAATTGTCTGACCTACTTTACAGAAAGTATGTTGTTTTAGCTGGTGTCTACCTCAAACTCATACCAAGCTGCAAGCAAAGTTTCATCATCACATATTAGTACGTCGCCATCAGGATCACGGAATGCTGCATACACACGATACGTTCCATCACCATGCGTAAGATCATCAGTACTGATTTCACCGTTGAATATCAGATCTAAAGCAAGTTGCTCACCAACATTTATTGTCCTTGGAGTGGTTTCATTGATTGTATCATTATCCAACACCCATATTAACTGAGTTCCGCTAAAAAATTCAACTTGTATCAACAAATAACCAGAAATATTTGTGGAACCAGTATTAAAGATCTTTGATTGAACACCAGTATAGAACTTATAGACACTGCTTTCTAAAGTGTTGGAGCCATCGGAAACATTAACCTTCCAGTACCACCATTGACCGTTCACAGAAGCATTACTAAACGACTGGTAATATGTACCATTACCTACACTGTTATTAGTTCCAAATGACGTCCAAGAACCACTGCTATTACTATACCAAGTAATATTCATAGAATCACCTTCAGCATCTGAGACATTAATGCTCAAAGTCGGAGATATTGAAACATTAATACTATCATCAGCAGGCGCTGGATTATTATCAACAGGAGCTTCATTATTTGTCACACGAATCTCAACTTTATGGCAATAAAATGTATCCCCTTGTCTGATATCACATACAATAATAGAGCAATCAAGACTTTCAACATCACTCCAGGTCCATGGTTCAGGTGCATTGGTATCATCTGTAATATCAAACCAGGATGACCAACCTGCTGAACCGGGGAGGGAAAAGTAATGATTATCACCGTTTCCACCGTTGAAAGTTGGTTTTATGTTGATAGAGCCACCAATTTCTTCATATTTACCATATGCCCTTATCTCAACTTTAGAGACCGTACCTGAAGGTGCACCGCCATATCCAAATGATGTACTATCACAATATTCAGAATCATCCCTAATGTCTGTACTTGCGAATGTCGATGTACTTCCATCAACCATGTTACTAGGATTTGTTTCCCATGCATCGAGTTTTGTATCATAGCTGTCGAAATAATAAGTATATTGATCAGCATCATACCAAAACATATCCGTAGATTTCTCCTGACCATTATTTAATGTTCCAATTCTGACAAACAAGGTTACGGGCGCATTATACTGCCCCGCTCTTGACTTTACCTCTAGTTTATATGTAAGATCTTTATCCCAACGAAGATACAATGATTCAGTAGTTGTCTCTGTGATGTTCTCCATGAGATAAAATGCTGGATCGGAATAACCACAGATCTCAGTTTCATTAGTCACCTCATTGAAACAATAGATAGGATCAGAAAGATTCGTATAGCTGTTATCAAGACTTTGATTAAGATAATAATTTTCATTACCCAGTTGGATATAGTCTCCTGTCTCTGTCATATCAATTTGAATATCCTGTAATTCCCAGCCAAAACCCAACACATATGGAATATCTTCATCATCGATATTCTTAATGTACGGAATTATTGTAAGCTCATTATCATCCACACCTAGATGATATCTTATTGCCAGTCGGAAGGCATAACCACCATAGGTTAGATCCTTCCAGAGTGTAGCATTCACAAACGTATCATTATCTGAATCAATACTCTTTGTAAATCCACTGAGCTCATCAGTACGATACATAAGATTCCATTGGTCATTATTGTAGTAACCTAGCATTAACACATTATGAGACCAGTACTCATCATAATTATTGGTAAGCTGCAACCCACTGCTTGTGTTGAAATAATAACTATCATACTTGTTCCAGATGTGAAGAACGCTGTCATTATCTAGTAATTCATAACCAATAAATGGTGAACCTACGGGCGGATCAGTTATATTAATAGACTCATTGGCACCATAAATATTCTTGATTGTGCAAACACCAATTGTTGCATTTGAAGAAACAGTAAAACTATAACCCGTGCTGGTATTTTGATTTCCATAGGCATCTATTGCCCAGATTGAATAGTTATATTGGTCAACTAACCAAGTAGCTGTGAAACTGCATTGATAAATATCATTTTCAGTATTGTCCATTGTAAAAACATGTAATGTTTCATCTGGATATGTGATATTTACAGTTGCATTATCAACACCGCTTATCGTGCCGTTGATTTCTGCTGTAATATTTACTGTCTGCCCAAAACCACAGGTATTTGGGTCATCAGTTACATCAGAGATAGTTGGTGGAATTGTATCATTTGAATAGCTACAATAAATTGAATATCTCCTATCTTCATATTCAAACAATATATCTTCAGGAACATATCCATATATTCCTTCAAAATACTGCCCCTGACCATAACCAGTTCCATTGACATAATACATCGCTAATGTTTCATTATCACTCCAACATTGCAAGGTATAATTAACCCCAAGTATCATCACAGGTTTCGGCTCAGAAAACGGAAATACCACCCAATCTTCTCCAGAGGTAACATTCAATTCATCAGAAATACCAACTAGCTCAGAGTCATCATAATCATATATCATACACTGATAATGTGAATCATATGTAGCATCACCCGGGTTAATATATACTGTTAGGTTATCTGCAACACATTTTTCATTGACCATAAACGTTGATCCAGTTATTGTATCCCATATGGTTTGATTTGAGGCCCCAATTTCTGTATAACCAAACGATCTGGAAACTGAGAAACTATGCCCTGATGATGAATTGGTGTTGTTTGCATTATCCATCGCCCAAATAGTATAGTTATATATGCCAAGATCCCAAGTGTTTGTAAATGTGCATTCGTAATTATCATCATTTGTAAGGTTCATGGTATAATTTTCACTATTGTCATCAGGACAGGTGATATTGACACAAACCAATTGAATGCCGCTTATATCATCTGTGACATGAGCAGAAATTGTGATATTTGTCCCATAGCCAATAATCTCAGATGAATGGGAAACATTTGATATTTCCGGGGGTACAGTATCTACATATATGACCACAGTAAATTCATCTGTATTATATTCATCATCTGTTACGTTTAAGGTAACATTATATACACCTGAAGATGTAAAAGAGTGGTTTGGATTCTCATCTGTTGATCCATTACCATCACCAAATTCCCATTCCCATTCCTTGATTTCATAATATCCTTTTGAAAGGTTTGTAAAGTAAATAGTTTCGTCTGGTGCTGCATGATTGGATGAACAACCAATTTCAGATCGTAACAATACAATTTCAACAGATTCTGTTGCATTTGATGTAATGTTTTCACTACCTGTTACATTTAGGATAACCTCATATTCACCGACAGAATCATAATCTTCAGTTACTTGGGCACCATATTTTATTCCTTTGCTTCCTCCAAAATCCCAGGTATATGTTTCACCATATTCTGATTCTGCATTGAAATCAATTGTCTCACCAACAACAGCAGGATTAGGGTTTATTTGCATATTAAGATCAAATGATACAGACATGTAATAAGGATCAGACCAATTACTTTCTGCACCATAAATATCCATAGCTTTAACTCTAACTTTATGAGTCCCTGGAATTAACCATGGACGTATCATACTAGCAGTATCACCTGAATCATAAGGTAAAAATGGAATCCACCATACCAAACCTTCAACATCATCCCATTCCCATTTATAATAAAGCTGATCTCCTTCTGGATCAGTTGTACTAGTATAATAAGTCCAGAATAATTTATGATCAGGATCTTCATATCCTGTCGGTGTATCAGGTTTATTTGGGGGATTATTTTCAACTGGAATTTTTAGAGAAATCTGAGGATCACCAAAAAGAGTTAAACCATAAAAAACATTTAAATCGTATATTAGAGGTAAGGTGTTTTCTTTTGATTCCTGATTTGCTCTACCTAATTCTTTTATTTCAGCACCTCCAAATGTTGCATTGAAAAAAAACCTATCAAAATATTGGGATGAAGAGTTGGTCGAGCTTGGAATAAATGTTCCAGAGCCTGTATTCATAATAGTCGCATATGCACCATGCTTTGTTCTAACAGTAAGGAACTCAGCAAAACTGTCACATTGTGTAATATTGAATATAGGAAGTGATGACCAACAATGAAATTTACCATTTAAACAACCCATAGAATACATAAAGAAATATTTATTATTATGAAGTAAACAAACATCTGCAATATTAAATTTATCTATCCATGAAAAGTCACCATCATAATCTTTTGTACCAATTCCATCCCAATCTCCATGACCCATATAATTTATTATATTAACTCCATTATTAAGTCTACGTCTTAGCTCCTTTTTAGGCCAATAATCAGGAGATAAATCACGATCATATAATTTATCAATGGTATAATTTTCACTTGGAATACCTGTCGAATTGAAGACGTTATCACATTTATCTACGATTTCATCCTTATAATCACCACCCCAAGTTTTTTTATTTAACCTTGCACCAAGTAACAATGTTTTATTAATATATGGATCATGAGCATCCGCTTTTTGATAAGATAGTGTTTTTGTTACAAAATTGTTTACTTCAAACCTATTACCAACACTTGCCCGCCCGATATAAACTTCTGCAAATAAATCAGGATAGATTTGATAATATTCAATTGCCCATTCTTTTTCTCCACTATATTTTTTTTGATCCCAACCATCCGGAGGAAAAGGGTCTCCTTCGAAACTCTCATTTAAAATCACCGTCCAATTAGTGCCATCAAAACCGGTTATTTTTATATCATCGATATTCATTGAATCTGAACTGGAACTACCACTATCTGTATAATTAAATTCAATATAAACTTCAGATGGATCAGTATATATACTAGGATTAAAATTCAATACCATAGGATCAGGAATTTCAGAACCAGTACTCTTTTCCCACAGAGTTACTTCTTTGTTTTCAGAATCATTTCCCCCGGAATAAACATTAACTTCTATATGGGCGTTATAATTAGAACGGAAGCTCCATGTAAAATTTAAATACACATTAGAAAAATTGGACATATCTAATTCTTTTGAAAATAAGCCAACATCAAACCCACCTCCATATTGGCTTGAATCTGCCTCTGCATAACAATATCCAGAACCTAATTTTGGCTCCCAGTTATCTCCATTACCAAAACCTCCATCGCCCTTTTCTCCAAAATCTCCATCAGAATCCATATTATAATTGCCGTCAAGACATGAATAATAAATGTCAGAAGGTTTTGAGATATGAATTTCTGTATATTTAAAGAATCTTGCTGGAACGATATCACAATCAGTTAAAGTATTATTATGATCTCCTCCAATAAGAACGTATTCAATACCCCAATTTTGAAATGCATCCTTAATAAAATTTCTGATATGACATTGCGTGTCATTAAAAATACTTTCATTTAAACCATCGCCAAATTCACCATCCCAATGATATTCAGGTTCATTTAAAATGTCCTCAAGAGCTACAACTATTGTTTGTGTACCTGTACTATTTTTATAATCTGCTAAATCCTGAAACGTATACCAGAATCTGAAACCCTGTGGACAAATAGCATTTTTAAACTTCTTTTTTGTTATAATGACATAATCATAAGAATCTTGAGGATCAACGAGATCTGAGTTTTTTGAAAAACCCACCTTAGTATCATAACTGGATATACAATCATAATTATCTACCTTCTCCTTTATCAATTCTTCATCAGTTGTTGTATTTCTAAAAAATTTACTAACATTACCCACTTCATTTGTTGTTACTGTAAGAGAAATATTTTCATAGTAATATATCTCCCCGGTTTCACCAATGTAATAACATGGATGAAGATTAATTATCAAAAAGGAATGCCCCCTGAAATGAAAAACACCAATTTTATCATAAGAAGTCGTTGGATATGGTATTGATTCATTAAAATATGACTCATTTGACCCGTTTTGCCCACCAGACAAATTAACAGATTCTTTCCCAAGTGTAACATTATAATTCTGGCCCATTGATGTATTACCATCTAAAACTACATCTATCGACTCCAAAACTCCTCTTTGTGGTAGAAGAATTTTAACTGTTTTTACCGGCAACAAAGGTAAACCAGTGTCACCTGTTGTTTTCAAACCATCAATCTTAACATCATGATATGTTTCATCTGATATTGTAAGTTCGGTTATATCAGGTTCTTCAAATGAAAAATCCATTTCAATTTCTGTTGCTTGTGCTGAATTCAACATAAAAATCAATATTATTAAGCTGCCTATGAGAATACTAGCCTTTAGGTATTTATTTAAACAAGAATTATTCATGTTTTCTCCCTTCGTCCTACGAATTATATTCAATGTTACTTGTAGTGAGATAATCATAATGTTTATAATATTTATTATTTTTTTTCAATATTTTGTCTTTCATGTAATAATTGTTTACAAAATTTGCGAAATTTATAAATACCATTTTCTATATTCTTTATGTATAAGGGGAAATAAGAACATGCTTAGAAAATCAATATTTCCGTTAATGGTTGCAGTATTATTGTTGTTTTTAGTTTTTATGCCGTTATGTAATTCATATAAAATAATAGGTGATCCTGTTCCTGATTTGGATTGCGATGGGGAGATAGGGTGGGTTGATGTAATACCTGGTGCAACAGTCGAGGATAGTTTTATTGTGAAAAACATCGGCGATCCGAATTCTGAACTTAATTGGGAAGTAGATTCATGGCCTGAATGGGGTGAATGGAGGTTTGATCCTGATGATGGAACTGGATTGAAACCTGAGGATGAAACATTGACAGTTGTAGTTGAGGTCGATGCGCCATATGAACATCTTACAGAGTTTGGTGGAGAGGTGAAAATTATTAATAGTGATAATCCAGAAGATTTTCATATTTTTGAATTAAGCTTAATAACTCCAACAAAGATTCAGAAAAATACTGAAATAAATATATATAAATTTCTTTTATTAATTTCAGAGCAGTTTCCAAATGTATTTCCGATACTAAGACAACTAGTCGGATTATGAATATTTCATACGTAATCTGTTTAACCACTCATTTCTATAATTTGATATTTTTGAAATATACTGGAAAAAATGTTCTTTCCATCTATTTGTCTCTTTATACAGGTGTAAAAATATAACATTATATCCATTCTCTTTGTACGTTATTCTTCTATATTCATAATCAAAATCTTCTGACCCGCAAACCTCAACATAGATACTAAACTGGTTAAGGAAAAAATCGGGAGTCCAAACTCGCGGTCTTTTATTTCTGTCCCATACATATATAGGTTTTTCATATGACCAAAAGATTCCAAGATCTTTCAAAAATTGTGCAACGATTTTTTCTGATTTAGTCATGTTATCGTATATTGATTTCTGCTTCATGTTAGCACCTCAAAAAAATGTGACAAAAAAAGAAAGAAAAAAGATTTTAGTGAGGGATGCTGAAAAATCTATAAGTGCGATTTTTATGTTATTATTGAACTTTTTAACAGGAGGAAATAGGTTCAGACGCCGCCACGTCCGTAAGAATTGGTAATCTACTTTTCTTTAATCAATTAAATTATCAGAAAAAATTAAAAAAAAGAGAGAGATTGTATTTGTTTACAATCCAAGGAGTTGTGCTAATATGGGATGTCTGCTGATAAATCGTTGCAGTAGCGGCCTGTAATAACTTACTGGTGTTGCAAGCGCTACATCAATATCACAATAGTTATTGGTATTATCACTATTGACGACTCTTACTGATCCTGTGAAATTTTCATTTTTATCAATTGGAGCGACAACTTCCACTTCAATGGTGAGTTCTCCATCTTCTGGCTTTAAGCCTGTTCCACTGTTTGGTGTGAATGTCCAAGTTCCCCAGGTTGGAAAGTTTTGTATCTCCCAGTTAAGATCAGATCCGGGGGCTCCAATATTTGCAATGGTAAAGGTTCCTGTAACAGTAGCACCAGGTTCCACATCAGTCCAGCTCAGGCTTCCTTCGCATGTGAGAGAAGGTTCTGTTGCTTCTCCTTCTAAGGTTATATCGTCGTAAAAAACACTTGTTGCAGAGTTTGCAAATAGGTCTATTGCGCCGATGTTAAGCTTTCCTGTTCCTGCGTTGTTTGGACCTGCAGTCCAAGCTTTTTCTTCCAATAGGTCGCCATTATAGTAGAATTCAAACCAGTCGACATCAAGATCTATAAGAACACTTAGTTCAACCCATTGATCAGTTATCAATGGCAGACTTGGGCCACCATGTTCAGCTTCAACTATTCCTTGATCTGGATCAAATCGTACTTGAACTGCCCACTCATTTGCTTGACCTGCTCCATCGGTATAGTCGCTGAGTAAAATAAAATACGATAATCCAAATAGGTCTGATGGTACGTAGACCCATGCTGTAAGGTTCCACTGTCCAGATGTTAATCCTGAAAATTCACGGACAATATCTGCATCACCTTCAATATCAACTGAATGTGGGTTACTGCGAGATTGCTCATCAGTGACATAGGCAGTCCATGCAGGGTTATTATCCCAGCCTTTCCAGCCACCTTGCTCATGCATTGAGCTGCCAAGATCGTAGGAATCGAAGTTTTCTTCCCAAAATATATCTAATAGCTGTGGTTGGGGTTGTTTGTTTATAGCACTAGCCTCATTTATTGTTGCGTTGATAGTTGGAAGAATACTCACTCCAAGTAATAAGAGCACAATTGCAATGAGTAAACTCTTCACTAACATATTTTTCATGTTTTATTTCCTCCCTAAATTTTTTTTTATATATATCATTATGTTGAATTTTTATTTAAACTTTTCCATAGAAAATTATATATATGTTCCTCTATGTAATAATCAAATAATTTATTTTATTGTTTTGGTATATTACTCTTCTTTTGTTCTTTTTGTAAATATATTTTTCCAATTTTTTTTTGTACTGCCGGTAAGTATTCTATCTGTTTTAAACAACCATACAACGATAAAAATAGTTACAAGAGCAAATAGTGATACGTAGATAATTCCGCTAATTACAAGGCTATAATCATTAAATATTAATGCTTTTGGGGCAATCATGGGATGAGAAAACGGTATTGCATAAATAACGGTTTTTAAAGCCAGGGGTAAGGTGTCAAAATCAGTAAACATAGTAATAAACATGGGAATCATTGCAAGCATGGTGATGGGAAATGTTAGTGTTTGTGCGCTTTTGTAATTTTTAGCCATGGTTCCAAGAAGCATACAAAGAGATAACGCTGCGATCAGGGTGATAAAAAGAGATATTCCTATTAACAAAAAATCTGACGAAGTTAACGCTAAATTAAAATCTGCAAGATTTATTGAATCTGAAAATTGCATTCCTTGAAAGTATCGACTCATCCCAATCATATAAACCACTGCAAATAACAGTCCTATTAATGCACTTGCAGCAATTTTTCCAGTTACAATACTTGTTCGTTTTATGGGTAGGGTCAATAGTGTTTCAAGTGTTTTATTCTCTTTTTCCAAGGCCATTGATGAGATGACCATGCTTCCTGCCATTATTATGATCATCATAATCACAATTGGGATAAGAAGTGATTGCGATGAGAGCATCCCTGAAATTGTTGTTGGAGGGAGATGAATTACTCTGTCTTTAAAGTAGGTTGTATCGGTTTTAACGGTGGGCGATAACACAATACTTGCGTTAATTGTTGTATTTTGATCAATGAGATATCTTGATATTTCTCTGTTAATTATTGAAATAATTGCTTGCACTGTTTCTGAGGATATGGTATCAAAAATTCCTGCTCCTCTCATTATCCAATAGATATCGATTTGGCCTTGAGTATTATTGTAAATATTTTTAGAGAAATTTTGCGGAATAATAAGTAAGGCCAATCCCTGCTCAGCTGTTATTTGTTCAAGGGCTTGTTGTTTATCAGCACTATCAGTTGAGTTATAAATGACTCTGGAGTGATTATTTATTATTGAATTTGCTAATTTAGAAAAATTACCACTATCTTCATTGATGACTCCTATTATTGGTTTTTCTTCAAGTCCCGATTGAATTCCTTCCATTGAACTACCAATTGAGCCAAATAATATAGCAAGTACTACTATGGGTAATATTGCTGCAGGTGTTAAAAGTTCTTTTAATTCTTTTTTAAAAATATTTGTAAGTGCGCTCATGAAACCGCCTTCACAAACACTTCTTCAATGTTATTTGCATTGTAACGGTCTAAGAGTTTATTTGGCGCTCCTTCTTCAACGATTCTTCCCTGTGCGATAAGTGCAATTCTATCGCAGAGGAATTCTACTTCAAGCATATTGTGAGAGGAAAGAAGAACAGCAGCCCCGCTTTTTGCGGTATTTTTTATTATTTTTCGTATTTCTTGGGCGTTTATGACATCCAATCCTGATGTCGGTTCATCTAGAATTGCTAGTTTTGGTTGTATCATTAATGCTCTAGCTACTAATAATCGCCGTTTCATTCCTTTACTGTAGGTGTCTACTTTATCATCAATTCTGTCGCCAAGATCTGCAATGGTTATTCCTCTAGATATTATGTCTTCTGGTTTTTTTTCAAAAAAACAGGCGATGAACCGCAGATATGTTCTTCCTGTTAAATTTTTATATGCTCCTGCATCCTCGGGTAGGTAGCTAATAACTTTTCGGATTTGGTCTGGTTTTTTTTTCGCGTCATATCCTAAAATAGTTACGTCCCCTGAAGTTATTTGAAGAAGGGTTGAAATGATTCGTAAGGCTGTTGTTTTTCCGGCACCGTTTGGTCCAATAAGGCCAAAGATTTCTCCTTTGTTAACGGTAAATGAGATTTTGTTGACTGCTTGTGTTGATCCAAATGTTTTTAAAAGATTTTTTACTTCAACAACTGGCATGCTTACACCTTTTGTTTAGTGTGTTTTCACTGCTGTTCCAAATGCGATGAGCTCTGCGGCACCATGCATGGTTTGTGCTGTTGCATATCTCATACCAATGACAGCGTCAGCACCAAGTTTTTTAGCATCATCTATCATCCGTTGCATTGCTGTTCTGCGTGATTCTTCCATGAGTTCTGTATATCCTTTAGCTTCTCCTCCAATGAGTGTTCTTCCTGCTGCTCGTATGTCTTTTCCGATATGTTTCATTTGTACGCAACTTCCAAAGACGACTCCTAATACTTCTTTTACATCTCTACCAGGGATTTGTTCTGTTGTTGTTACCATCATAGGTATGCCTCTTTTCTGTTTTCTTTTATTAATTTTTGAATTTTTTTATTTTTTAAGGTATTGTTGATTATTTTTTATTTATATTCATATCCACATTTTGAGCATCGATATATTTTTCCATTAAAGCGAAGTTTTGCATTTCCACAAGTGGGACATATTCCATGGACTCGTTCTTCTAAGGCTTGTATTCTATTAAGTTCTCGTTCGGTGAGTTGTGAGAGATTTATCCATGGGTTGTTTTTCCACCATTTCCACGTCTCATTACTCAATGTTATGGTTACTTTTTTCATTAAAACTCCTTTTTGTTAAATAAATAGACTCCTAAACCTAATAAAACAATGGTACAGAGTAGTCCTACTGCTAACACATAATTAACAGGATTATTTATTTCAAGTACAAGAGGGATAATTGAAGGTATAGAGGATATGTAATTTCCTATAAATATCACTAGTATTACTCCAACGAGAATTGATGGAGCTATCACGCCAAAGAGTATGCCTGTAGCACTAGATATTGCAATGATTGATAAGGTCATGATGAACGGATCAATGACATTTCGAAGAATTTGTTCAAAGGGTAGGGCTGATTGAAAAAAATCAACTCCTATGCCAACGCTTACTGCGAGAAGACCTGCTATTGATACGCAGATAAAAACCGCTAAAAATTTTGAGAGCAGGAGATGCCAGCGTTTCAGTGGTCTTATTAAAAATAAGTCAAAAACTCTGGTATCTTTTTCATTAATAATGTTTACTGTTATCATTACCGCAGCGAGTAATCCACCAATGTTTGATACAACTATTGCGGTGATGGTAGACATTGGGATGGAATCATCAGTTATAAATAGATGAAGGATGACTGCTAATAGTGGTAGTCCAGTCCATAAAAATATCATAACTTTTGATTTGTAAAACCCTTTGAACTCATCTTTTAATATTAACGAAAAACTCATTGATTTACCCTCCTTTTCTCAGATAATATTGATACATTTCATCTAGTGAAGGACTTACTGGTGTTATACTTCTAATCATACAGTTATTTTCCATAAGCATTGTAATTATTTCATTAGTAACGGCATCTGAATCTGCATTTTTGTCAAGTTGTATGATATATCTTTCATTTGAAATTTCTATGATTTCTTTGACTGCAGTGATTTTTTGTATGTTCTTGTATTCATCAGTTTTTTTTGAAAATATAATTTCTATTTGATTCTCCTTTGAAAATTCTACTTTTAAATCGTTTAACGATCCGATTTTTATCATTTTCCCCCAATCAATAATACAGATTTTTGATGCTATGTCTTGTAAATCTGACAAAATATGGGAGGAAAAAAAGACTGTTGTTCCATTATTACTTAATTGTTTTAGTATCTTTTTCACTTGATACCTACTATCTGGATCAAGACCACTTAAGGGTTCGTCTAGAATTAAAAGACTTGGATTGTGAAGTAATGCTTGAGCAATTCCAACTTTTTGAATTGTCCCTCCAGATAATTTTGAGATTTTTTTGTTTTTATATTTCATAAGACCTAGTAGATGTAACGCTTCATCAATGCGTTGTTGAAGCACATTATTTTCCACACCTGATAACTTCCCAAATGTCAAGAGAGCCTGGTTTACTGTTCGCCACTGTTGAAATCCTGCATACTGTGGCATATAGCCAATAAACCGATGTGCTTGTTCTTTTTGTTTTGGCATCTGTAATCCATTGATAGATATCTCTCCGCTTGTTTGATGTAATAGCCCTATCATCATTTTTATAGTCGTGGTCTTTCCCGCTCCATTTGGTCCAATATAGCCAAAGATCTCTCCTTTGTTTATAGTAAAAGAAACATTATGTACGGCTAGGACATCTTTGTATTTTTTTGAGATGTTTTTTACGGAAATTATAGTATTTTTTGTTGATAGCAGAGGGTCTTCAAGCGCTATTTTTCCTTTTGTGCTGCAATGTGGGCACGTAATTTCTAGTATCTCTCCAGGATTACCTAAGAATTTGGATACTTTTTTACAATTTGGGCAGCGTAATTTTTTTTCGATTTTCATGTTAACTCACCTTTATTCAATATTCAATAGAGATGCCACTCCAAAAATAAGGGGAAGCAATCCCCAAAAAAATGATGAAGGAATAGTTTTTAATGTTCATTGGTTCACTTTAGTTTTACTGCTGTTCCATAGGCAAGTATTTCTGCTGCTCCACCCATAATTGATGAGGTCATAAATCGTATGTTGATGACGGCATCTGCATTGATTTTCTGTGCTTTTTCTTCCATTCTTTTTAAGGCGATTTCTCGTGATTCTGCAAGCATACTTGTATATTCTTTTATTTCTCCACCGGCAATGTGGCGTAGTCCTGCTTTGAAATCTTTGCCAATGCTTTTTGCCTGTATGGTGTTTCCTCTGACAAGGCCTAATATTTCTTTGATTTCTTTCCCTGTTATAAAGTCGGTTGTTGTTAGTATCATGGTTCTAAATCCTCCTTGTTTATTTTTTGTTTCATTTTTTTTGTATCATCACGTTGTTCGAAAATGATTGACAGAAATAATATAATAATTCCTACCACTACCAATCCTGTTAAGAGTCCTGTGATGATATCAAGGGCTTGTAATATTTCTTCAAAGCCGATGTATAATCCATATGCTATCCAGAGGATTATAGCAAGTATCAGCATTGAAAATCCTATGGTTATTCCTTTTTTCATATATTCACATCCAAATACGTTTTAACACGTATTAATACGTATATAGAAAATTCTTTTTATATAGTTTTCTACAATAATGGCTTTGTACATATACTTGCTATTGCACAAAAAATTCACTGTTACATATTAGTTATTAATCTAACATACAACTCTCTTATTGATTCCGTGGTAGAGTAAAACAAGTAATTAGTATTGTGCTTCATTTTTTTTATAAAAACATAAAAACTAGTTTTCAATACCATATACCAACTACATAGTACTAAGGGGTTAAATAATGAATCTAAGCATACCACCAGAACCATTACTGCTTAAAAAACAAACAAACCAACAAAAAACAGATAAAAGTTGGGATATAGATGGCATCATCCTATGGTTTGGCAATCGACTACCTAGTTATCTTTGGAAAGAAGCAGGATGGTCAACACCCTTAAAGGAAATGGGGTATTCCTGGCAAAGTTTTCTAAAAATACTATCACTACATAAAAAAGAAATGATACAATGGTCCTGGAATACCATATCCTGGAAAGAGTTTCTTATAGAAATACAAAAAACAATAAAAGACCCTGTGTTTAAAAAAATAATTCAATCATATTAAAGGAGAGATTAAACGATGAATACAAAAGAAGGTGGGTATCCTATTGTTCTTACTGCCTCCAGAGCAGAGGCCAATGAATACGATAATAATCCTTTTTCAGCATTTATTTGTACCTTTCCACAAAAACTTTCAGGCTATGTGTTAAAAGAACATCTCAACAACTTAAAATCTAACAAGGACGGCACAGCAAAAAACACTATCTATGGACTACGAAAAATAGAATCAATACTGACTGATGCTTTTGGTGAAGATACTGTTGTTGTTTCTCATTATGATAATCTTGATAAATTTATCGGAAAAAACACAAAAGCTGTGGGTATCTCTACGATGGATCCTATGGGTCTTGCTTATGTTTCAACAACCTATAATTCATTAATTGGATTTGGTGGCGAAGCATTAAACGCGGCAGAATTTAAAAAAATGCTCAATCATCCCTCAATTCAACAGTATAAACCAAAAATAATTGTGGGTGGACAAGGTTCTTGGCAGATAAACGATGCTCAGATGCAGCAACAACTAGGTATAGATTCGTTGTTTTATGGAGATGGTCAACAAGAAATCATTGAAGTATTTACCAAAGCCCTTAATAATACGCCTCTTCCAACTATCATTGAATCAAAAAAACAAAACAATGAAACAACTCCTTGTATCAAACATGCTGCCTGCTATGGAATGGTTGAAACCATGCGCGGTTGTGGACGAGGATGTCATTTCTGCAGCCCAACCATGAAACAAAAATATTCTTTTCCTCTTGATCATATTATGAAAGAAGTCGAGGTAAACATCAAAGAAGGACAAAATTCGATATTTACGGTAACTGAAGATATCTTTCTTTATAAATCTCATCCGGGTTTTATCCCTAATAGAGAAGAAATTGTGAAACTGTATAAAACAATTGCATCGTATCCTGGTGTTGAATATATTTTATTGTCGCATGCTTCATTTGCACCAATTATCTATGATGAAAAAATCTTAGAAGAGTTAACGCCAATTCTTATTGAAAAAACACGCTGGAATCCTCAAAAAAGTAAGAAACATAAACAACCGTTTATCTCTGTTGAAGTAGGTATTGAATCAGGAAGCGTTAGGCTTATGAAAAAATACATGAAAGGAAAAGCCCTTCCTTTTAGTGTTGATAACTGGCCTGAGCTTGTGATTCAAGGCCTGGGATTGATGAATGATCATGATTGGTGGCCGCTGTGTACGATTATGACTGGTCAACCCCAAGAAACTGAAGAGGATGTTCTTGCTACATTAAATCTTATTGATGATTTAAAAGCACATAACGCTAGAATGTTTTACACTCCTGTTTTATTCATTCCTTTAAAAGACGCACTTTTAGGAAACTGCAGTAGAACAAATCTTTCTAATCTTAGCGAGTTGCAATGGGAGGTTCTTGCTCGTTGCTGGAAAAATAATATTGATTTTTGGACTCCTGATTTACGCTGGATTTATAGCCCCGTTTTTTTCTTTTCCCATTGGTTTTATGCCCGATGGAAGCATGGTAAAAAGGCAACAATTCCTATGATGCATCTCGCAGGTCTTCCTCTGAGTGGTAAGATTGAAAAAACGTGCGATCATCAGTATTGTCAGAATGGTTTTAAAAGCGCTATGAGTTATATGAAAGATCGGTTTTTTTAGTGCTTTAAAAATCCATGATATGCAAGATAGGTAGCATAGATATCTGCTTTGCTGGTGACTTCATAGGGTGAGTGCATGGACAGCACAGCAGGTCCTAAATCAAGAACTTGCATTCCTAGCCTTGAAAAGTATTTTGCAACGGTTCCTCCGCCGCCTTTACCTACTTTTCCAAGCTCCCCTGTCTGCCATGGTACTTTTTCGTTGTTTAACATAGTTCGTATCTCTGCGACATATTCAGCAGATGCATCATTAGCAGAATATTTTCCACCATGACCGGTATATTTTGACATAACCACTCCTTTTCCTAACACAGATGCATTTTTTAATTCAAATGCTTCAGTATAATTTGGAGTGACAGCAGCATTGACATCTGCTGAGATGACTTTTGATTCCAACATTACCTTATCAACATCAGCTGTTGGATCTAGTTCTTTGATAACTGATCGAAGAAAAGTAGTAACTTGAGCAGTTGCACTTCCTTCACTTCCGATTTCTTCTTTATCGACAAATAATGATATTGCTGTATATGTTGGGTTTTGTACATTTAGGATTGCTTGTAAAGCAGGATATGCTGATGCTTTGTCATCTTGACCGTACGCTCCGATTAATGAACGATCAAAACCTATATCTCTTGGTTGAAACGCAGGAACTGCCTCAAGTTCTGCAGAAACAAAATCCTCCTCAATAATTCCATAATCTTTGTGCAATTTTTCAAGGATTGCTGTCTTTATTTTTTCTTTATATTCTCCTTTTAAAGGTATGCTGCCAACTATTATATCAAGGCTTTCTGCTTTTATTGCATCATCAAGTTTTTTATTGTCTTGTATTTCATGAGATAAATGTGGGAGTAAATCTGGGACAGAAAAAACAGGATCTGATGCATTCTCCCCGATACTAAATGTTATTTTTTCACCATCTTTTCTTATTACAACGCCATGAAGTGCTAGTGGTATAACAACCCATTGGAATTTTTTTATACCGCCGTAATAATGGGTTTCAAATAAACCAATATTGCTATCTGAATCCTCAAAAAGAGGTATTTGTTTAAGATCAAGTCGAGGGCTATCGATATGAGATATTACAATGCGTAGCCCTTCTGATATTGGTTTTTTCCCGGGGATAATGATTGCAGCTTCTTTTTCTTGGTTGATAATAATGTTTTTTTTTGCTGCAGTTGCATATTTTTTGATTTTTTGTATGGCCTCACGTTCTGTTTTACAATCCTTTAAAAAAGTTTTATATTCTTCAGAGAAATCAAATGCTTTTTTTATTTGATCTTTTGTAAAGTTTTCCCAGGCTGATTTTTTTTTATAGGCATATGCTGATTCAGTTTTGCTCATATAAAATCCTCTTATGTCTGTCATAGAATTTCGACATAAAAAGATAACTAAAAACAAAAAATGGAAAAAGTTGGAAGATTGTTGGTTCTATTTTAATTTCTTTTTTATTTCTGTCATTGTTGTACTAATTTCGTCTATGCTTGATTCAAGGGTTCCCAATGCTTCATGTATTTTATCGGTGACTACTGCTCCATTTGGAGATGGTTTTATTGCTCCTCCTTTTTCTAATGTTCGTAATGAGTATCGTATCATATGTTGTGGTTGTCCGGTGACTTGTGATAACCGTATAATTCCAATAGGTCCATGATCTCGTACGGTTGTTAAAACATCAATATGTCTGCTTAATAAATCGATTTCTTTTGTAGCAACACTTGTAATTATATTTTTTTCCTCTTCCAATTTTTCACCTCCTGGTCACTTATTGGCATGAGTAAAGAATTCACACTATATAAAGTTAATTGTTAGCACAGGTCAAACTATTATTAAACAAGCCAATTTAAAAAAAAGAAAAAAAAGAGGGGGCTGGTTATGATATTATTGTGTTAGTAATCTGGAGAGAATTGCAGGGGTAAACAATCGATCTAGAAAGGGAAACCGCATTAATGTTCTTTGAATGATTTGATGAATTAAAGTAAGCAGAGGGAACTGATATCCATCTGCGCTTTTCGGATCAGGACCTGTTTCAATAGCGAGTGAAGGATCTCCGAATAGATTGTACTGCAAGAGTGTTTTATAATCTGACTCTTGGATATCAAAGTTAAAAGCATTATAATATCCAACAATGCAGTCTCCCCATACATCTCCTAATACCTTGTCATTGTAAAGACCTTTAAAGGTATTGAGTTGCATCCATCCAAATACACGATCATTAATAGCTGTACCAAGCATTCCATATGCAATACCTGATGCGCCATATGATGCTATTGCACCACCATAACTATTTTCTACAAATGCCCACCCAAGAGAGTTTTCAGAGGATGAAAATTTATGACATGAACATGCAAATAAAAATACAACAGGCAGTTTTTTATTATTAAACAGAAATGGCACATTAATGTTGAGAAATCCAGAGTATTTCCCATCGTCAGGAAGCCATCGGGACGGATCATTTGGGGGATGTGTTGCCCAACTCATATAACTTCCATGTCCTGAGAAATCAACGAAATCAACACCTTTATTTATTGCGTTAATGATATTTACTTTTGTGAGTGTATTAGTTGATGCCCAGAGTCGTTCTGTGGTATAACCTGGAAGTTGATTCATAACGGCAATATTTGAATATTCTCCTTCGTTAATGTTTTGAGGATCTCCTGGGAATGTATCACCGGCGATTTGAACAATTTTTTCCATGACCTGGTTATGTTTCATATAATTGATTATTTTATTTACGGTACTGCGTACTTCAAATTCATCACTACATGCGAGTCTGCCCAGATACACATCAGGATAGATGTTCATAGCAGGAATATCTTGAGGAATTTCACCATATTTTCCGTTATTGTTATGATCCCAACTGGCAAAACTCATATCTGATCTATAAAAATCTGCATAATACAAATCACTTGGGAAATATGCTTCATAACTTCCAGAGGGGATCCATACATGGCGTACGGGAAATACTTCTTGGCCTTCAACTCCACTTCCGACCAATAAAACATAGGTAAAACCCCAGTCTTCATAGGCATTTTTTATAAAATATTTGATTTGTTCTTGTACGTCTGATCCCTGAGTAGGAATCTGACTAAGTGTTACTAATACTGTGTCAATGCCTCTACTATTTTTATAATCAATAAGAGGTTGTAATTCTGCACTGAAATGGTCAGGTGCAAGAATTAGCATATCATATGCATCCCCAGTGATAATTGGTGTTTTTGGAAGGGTATAGGTTACCTCAATAGAGGCTTCTTCAGAAATGGAAAGTATGTTTTCATTAGGGAAATAAAGCATGGGGCTGAGTTGAACAGATAAAATTATAACATGATCTCCTTTAAAGCGTCCTGCTCCAGTGTTGTAGGTGTATTGATATTGTGGATACATGTCTATATTCTCTGTTTCATAGGATATTTTTTCTGATTGATATTGTGTTGAGATATATTGTGCTATAGGTGCAGGATTTAAGTCTGATGTAAGCGTATATAAATATGGATCAGAAAAGGAAACTGTGACCTCATCTATGGATGTTCCTAAAGGAAAGGTATACACTTTTGAAATAATTGGTAAATCATAACTATCTTCACCCATTAAAACTGAATTTGCCTCTTCCAGATTAATTTCCACTGTGTGTCGATTTTGAATTATTGCTGGCTCTGAAAAATGTATGGAATCAGAAAGAACAAATGTTTGGGTGTTTTCTTGTGCGACGGCAGCTCCAAGTCCACTGAGGACTAAAATACCTATAATTAATGGTACAAGTTTCTTCATATTAGTATCCCCTAATTTCTCATGATAATATTTGTCCTATGGTATATAAATGTTATCTATCAACTTTAAAAAGTAGGTATTTTGGTATTTTTAGTATACAATTATTTTATAATGGATGTATATTTCCGGGTATGCTTTTATTATTATATCAAAGTATATTACCCTTTCTTCTCTCTGCATTGATAGTAATTGTTATCACCATTATTGCAGAACGATATGGAACAAAAGTTGGAGGAATTTTTGGAACACTTCCTTCTACTATAATAATTGCCTTTATTTTTATTGCTCTTAATCAAGGTATTGATTTTGCTGTAGAATCTGTAGCTGTAGTTCCCTTTCAGATGGGAATTAATCTTTTATTTTTACTAATGTTTGTTCTGCTTGCCTACCGTTCGCTCTTTCTTGCTTTCACAGGATCTATGATTATATGGACTTTTTTTTCTTCTCTTCTGTATATTTTCAGTGTTACAAACATTGTTATCTCAGTCAGTATCTATGCGTTTTCACTTATCTGTATTTTTTTATATTTGGAATTTGGAAAAAAGGTTCCATCAGTAGGAAAAGTAACGATACATTATACTCCAACTAAGATACTATTTCGTGGGGTCCTCGCTGGACTAATTATTGCAATCTCTGTCCTTCTTTCAAATACTTCAGCGGTATTAAGCGGCATTTTTTCTATTTTCCCTGCGATTTTTGCGTCAACAATGATTATTGCTTTAAAAGAACATGGTCCAATTTTTACCGCTGGTATTGCAAAATCTATGATTATTGGAAGCATGAGTGTGATGAGTTATGCGATTTCAATTTATTTCCTCTATCCATTATATGGTATAGTAGTGGGAACTGTTTTTGCTTTTTGTATCTCTTTAAGCATTACCTTAGCACTATTTACTTT
This sequence comes from Thermoplasmatota archaeon, assembly GCA_046496795.1. Lineage (GTDB taxonomy): Archaea > Thermoplasmatota > E2 > DHVEG-1 > DHVEG-1 > JAUWYM01. Next base: position 26,974 of record JAWOGM010000054.1, on the reverse strand, counting down.
AAGAAATAAAATAAAATAATTTCTTACTGGTTACTATAGCGATAGTGGATATTACAACTCCCTTCAATACTTACCATACATGGCCCAACTGGATTATTTGGGTAACATTTCTTTCCAAAAAGGGGACATTTTTCTGAGGTGATTATGCCTCGTAATACATCGCCACATCTGCATCCTTTTGGTTCGGTAAACTCTTTTTCATGAACAACGATGAGATCATCTTCGTATTTTTTTCTAGCATCAAACTCTTCAAATTTTCTTTTTATCTTTAAACCTGAGTGAGGGATGATGGGAAAACCACGCCACTTTATATCGCATAATTCAAAAACATTTTTTATTAATGTTTGTGCTTTAACATTTCCTAAATGATTAACAACGCGCACATATTCATTTTCAACCTTAATCTCTCCCTGTTTAAGCTGACGGGTAAGCATCCAGATAGCCATGAGCAAGTCAAGGGGCTCAAATCCTGCTATTACTTGAGGTATATGATATCTTTCTGAAATAAATTCATAGGGTTTTGATCCAATAATTGCGGAAACATGGCCTGGCTGGATAAACCCATCAAGTTTTACATCTCCCATTTCAAGAATGGCTTGAAGTGCTGGGGGAATGACTCTATGGCAGCATAACATGGAAAAATTTGATGGGGGTTCACGTAATACGACATCAGCATTCATAGGTGTTGTTGTTTCAAAACCGACAGCCATAAAAATAACATCATTTTCTTTATTTTTTATTGCAATATCTATTGCATCTTCTACACTATAAACTGTTCTAACATCATATCCTTGTTCTTTCATATTCTGTAAGGATTCATGCTCGCCAGGTACACGTATCATATCACCAAATGTCGTAATAATATAGTTTTTTTTGGCTAAATGAAGCATTTCCTCTATTTCTTTTGGGGTTGTAACACAGACAGGACATCCTGGTCCTTGTCTTATCTCAATACCACAGCTTTTTAGTAATGAGTCAAGACCATGTTTAACTAAAGTATCTTGATGTGTCCCACAAACATGCATGAATTTATAGTGAACGTTTGATTTTTTTATAGATGTTATTATTTTTTTTGCAATTTCTTTATCGCGAAGTAAAAACACTATAAATCCTCCACAGAAGAAAGCATTTCTCGAAAGAGGGATAATGTTTCCTTTGCTTCTTGTTCATCAAGAACTTGAATGGCAAATCCTGCATGGACTAAAACATAATCGCCAATTCTTACATCAACAAGGCTAATATTGACTTTTCTTGTGGTGCCCTCCCCATAATCTACAATGCCATGTTGTTTGTCTTTGTCTATTTTTATAATTTTTCCTGGTATAGCTAAACACATCACTTTTTCTGTAATAATGTACCTGTTATAAATCTAACCAGTATTTTTAATTTTTATTTTGTTTGCATATTTTGCAATTATTTGAAAATCATTGAGTAATAGAGACATCATTGAAGTATTGTAAACTACTGAGGCTGGATGATAGAGGGGTATTATTCTGGATTCAAACATCAAATTTTTCATATGGTAGACTTTTCCATGATTAGCGCCTATTTTTTCTAACGGAAATCCAAATTTTTTTAGAATATATGAAGAGGCAAAATTCCCTAAAGTTCCTATTATTGATGGTTTAATGATATCAATTTGGCTATCTAGAAATGGAGTGCATGCTGTAATCTCTGATTCATATGGATTTCTATTACCTGGGGGGCGGCATTTTAGGATGTTACATACATAGACATGATCACGTTTTAATCCAATTGATTGTAAGAGTTCATCAAAAACTTTACCTGCTCGACCAACAAAAGGAATGCCCTGTTGATCCTCATGATATCCTGGGGCTTCACCAATAAATAAAATATCTGCGTTACATGAACCATTTCCAACAACATAATTTTTTTTTGTTTCCCATAATTGACATTTTTTACAATGATATATCTTTAGGGAAAGATCGTTTATTTGTTTTTCTTTTTGCTGCATAGTTGATCTCGCCTTTGTTTCTTTTACACCTTTTTATAAGGGATTAAACAAAGCACTTTCAGCGTCGTATTTCCTGTGTTTTTAAATTGATGCCATTGAAGCGATGGAATAAAAAATACATCTCCCTGTCGGAAGGGAATTTCTTTTGTGTTATCATTGGCAACACCGTTTCCCTCTACAATGAAAACTTCATGTTCCCAATCATGTTGATGTAAAGGCGTATATCCATTTGGCTGAATCTCAAATAAACGCATTGCAAAATTATTTGCACCATCTTTTTCTGAAATCAACCATCTTATTTTCACGTCTTTTATTCCCGTTTCTTTTAGAGTTTCCAGCCCAACATTACTATAATGTATGTGTTTCATACCGATCACGTTTACAATTTTTTTCTTTATTGCTCTATTTTTTTCTTTTATTATTGTGTTGTTAGTTTTTCTTGTATTTTAGTCCACATGTCTTTAATGGTTCTGCTTGTTAATTCATCTGAAAATTCAACAACGCTTTTTTCTTGAATCATCGCATCATTTATAATGGTGTCATAAGGGATTTTTCCAACAACCTCGATAGAATTTTTTGCGCAATATTTTGTGATCTCTTCTGTATTTTGTAAATTGATATCATATTTGTTTATGCAAACAACCGCGGGAATATTGAAATGTTGGGATGCTTTTATTATGCGTTTGAGGTCCTGAAGAGCAGAAAGCGTTGGCTCAGTGACAATGACAACCAGATCTACTCCTATAATTGTTGAGAAAACCGGGTATCCGACTCCAGGCGGCCCATCTATGATTATTAATTCCTTTTTGTGTCTTTCAGCGATAGTTCTTGCGTTATTTCTCACAACTGTTATTAGTTTACCTGAAGCCTCCTCAGCAGTCTTGAGTGATGCGTGAGACATGGGGCCACAGCGAGTATCAGAGATATAGACTAGACCAGAATCTCTTTGTATCATTTTTATAGCATCATTTGGACAAACATAATGGCAGACGCCGCATCCTTCACATAATTCTTTGATGACATGTATTTCTTCATCTATTGCATGAAATCTACAGAAATCATAGCATGTTTTACATGAGGTGCATAAAATTTTATCTATTGATGCTAATTTCTTTGCGTGAAATCCTGTTGTTCTCTTTATATGTGGTTTAATGATTAAGTGAAGATCGGTAGAGTCAACATCGCAATCTGCAAGAACAGACTTTGATGAGAGAGTTGCAAATGACGCAGCAATTGATGTTTTCCCTGTGCCTGCTTTCCCACTGATAATAGCTATTTGCTTAATGGTTTCACCTTCTCTGTTATAAAATTATATAGATCAATAAATTTTTCACGCCAATTAGGCATATTTTCTATAAATGGTATTCCCTGAGAATATAGATGAGCAATTTCTTTATTATTTGGAATTTTCATAATAACAGGAATTTTTTGTTGTTGGCAGAAAAACTCAATTTTTTTATCGCCAATCCCTTCTCTATTGATGATTACCCCAAAAGGAATATAGAGCTTCCTTAAAAGATAAAATGAAGCCTGAAGGTCATGGAGGCCAAAGGGGGTCGGTTCTGTAACTAGAATACAATAATCTGAATCATAAACAGTTTCAATTACTGGACTAGCTGTACCCGGCGGTGCATCTAAGATGACAGTTTTTTCCGGATCAATATTTTTTTTCAACTCTCTAAGAACAGGTGTTGTCATTGCCTCGCCGATGTTTAGTATACCTTGATAAAAATCAATAGTTTTTGTAAAACCGTGTTCTATTTTTCCAATTGGTCTTGATGACCAACTTATTGCATCTACGGGGCAGACAATTTTACAGCCTTGGCAGGAATGACAACGATCAGGGAAAACCTGGATTTGTGATGACTGTTTTGAAATGGCATTAAAAGCACAAAATTTTAAACAACTGCCACAAACAGTACATTTTTCTTTGTCTATTATAGGAATCTGAACACTGACTTCTTTTCTTTCTTTCATGGTAGCTTTTAGGAATATATTTGAGTTTGGCTGCTCAATGTCACAGTCGAAAAACTGTACCTCTCCCAGACTCAACGCTAAATTCGTTGCAACAGTAGTTTTACCTGTCCCTCCTTTACCACTTGCAACTGAGATAATCATTGTTTCACCTTTAATACAAGTTGACCCATATCAATTCCGATATCTTTTGCGACCAGAGGACATTTTATCATAAGCAAAAAGAATATTTCCCGGTCATAATTATTTAATGCTTCATAATTACCTTGTCCTTTTGAAATGATCATATCTGATGTTTTTAATTTGTGGTTAAATTCATCAGAAATATAATGAAGAACCATTCCTGGAGCAGATTTTTTTTGCCCAGCATCTCCTTCAATAATGGTTGCCAATTCATCTATTCCTGCATATAGCGCATCTTCTGTTAATACGTCATTGATAATGGGATTTGCTTTTACAACATAGGTCACTTTTTTCTTTCTTTTTACAAGTTCTTCTAGTAATAATTTGTCAAAAAATATTTCTCCGCTGTTGTCAGCTATATATAATATTGTTTTTGATTCTGATAATCTTTTTTGAAATTGTGGATAACTGGACTCATCAAATTTTTTGTGTAATGCTGAATCAATCATGTCTTTAAGATCAAAACGGTTTAGAGTTCCAAAATCTATCACATTTCCTACAATAGCTAGTTTTATTGCCGCTAGTAAATGATCTTCTGAGTTTTCTATCATTTTTTTTAATTGAGGGTAGAGGGATTTAGCTTGCTTATTTGATTTAATTTTTACTGTTTTATATGGGTCGTTTGTTTTTGTCAGTGTTTTGATTATAGTATGAATCTCGCGAGATAACTCAGGGGGAGAATTATTAAACTCGATAGTGAGTAAATGTTTCATTACTTCTTTGAGAACTTGTTTTTGTATGTTCTCATTGTGTGTTGCCATTCGAGATGCTTCTAAGGATTGCTTGATTAAACAGGGAATACATTCAAGATTTGTCTTCATATAATTCACTTTTGCAGAAGTACCTCTCTCATCAATAATGTTTCTATTATCTACATTGCAGGTACCATTGTTATCTGTATTTGCTTTTTGAAGTTTCTCTTATTCAAACAAAAAAGATTGAAATAGTATACAAGTAATTACTGATATTTGTTAGGTGAATTGGTGAAGATACAAGATATCGCGATTGGTGTTATGCAAATTGAAGGTACTAACTGTGAACAGGAATCATACGATTCTTTTAAACGCTTGGGGGCGAAGCCTGAGTTTGTTCATTTAAAACAGCTTCTTGGTATGGATTGTAATAAACATGAGAAAAGAAATATTTTTGATTATCAATGTCTAATGATTCCTGGTGGTTTTTCAGCAGGAGATTATATTCGTGCGGGGGCAATTTTTGCAGCTCGTATTAAAAGTAAATTACAAAATGATTTATCTGAATTTGTTTCTCAAGAGTTTCCTATTCTTGGTATTTGTAATGGTTTTCAAGTGTTAACTGAACTTGGATTGTTACCCGGTTTTGATGCAACGCTCAGTTCTGTTCCTCAGGCATGTTTATATATTAATGATTCAGATCGTTTTGAATGCAGACCAACATTATTAAAACATGAAAATAAACAAACCTGTGTTTTCACCTCGAAGATTCCAAAAAATGATATTCGATTAATTCCAAGTGCCCATGCTGAAGGAAAACTATTATTTCCAAAGGAAAAGGAAAAAACGTTTCTTAAGTCTCTTCAAAAGAACGATCAAATCGTCTTTCGTTATGTTGATCCTGATGGTAATTATGCAGGGTATCCCTGGAACCCCAACGGATCTTTATTTAATATTGCAGGGATTTGCAATCATTCAGGTACTGTTTTTGGTATGATGCCTCATCCAGAGAGAACGTTTTATAGATATCAACATCCAGATTGGACGTTACATAATTGTGCTGATGGAAATGGAGATGGAAGGGCTATTTTTGAGTCTGTTTTAGATTATATCTCTCGGAAGTTTTGATATGGCAAATATTGTTTCTTGCATATTGGAAAATAGAGGGAAAATACTTGTATTGAAACGTAGTTTAGATGTAGCTACGTATGGTGGTTTATGGATTGGTGTTACTGGTTACATTGAGGATAATGAAGATGCTTTGCAGACTGCAATAAAAGAAATTAAAGAAGAGGTTGGATTGCATAAACAAGATTTCTTTTTTGTTAAAAGAGGAGATGTTTTTTCTTTTGAAGATAATTATGAAGGTAAATTGTATGAGTGGATAGTTCACCCTTTTTTGTTTCAGATAAACGATAGAGATAAAATTACTCTTAATTGGGAACATACTGATTTTTTATGGGTAAAACCTTCAGATGTTAGCACGGTAAATACAGTTCCTTGTTTTGCTGAATTGGTCAAAAAATTGGTTTGTTGAAAATGTTGGATGGGGAAATGTGGAGGAGATGGTGAGGAGAGAGAAAAGTTAGTTCCCCATCCAGTATAATTATATTGATTTAATGGTATAAATATTTTATTATTAAAATAGAAAAAATAATAATAAAAATTATTATTTATTTGATGACAGACGTCATCTAGGTTTTTAAATCTAATACATCTAATACTTTCTCAATACGCGAAAAGGTATCTTCAATCGGTTGCATTGTATCAATAATATTCCACCCCTTAGCTAAATCAATAGCTTTTTTTCTCACTCGTACAAGCGCTTCATGAGTTTCAAACATTTCTTTTTCTGATCTTAGAGAAATACGCTGAAGCAATTCCTCCGGCTCAGCATCTAAGAAAAACATATAATCCGAGGTGGGAACAAATTTCTTAAAAATGGAATATGTGAATTGTCCAAGTGATCTTGGAAGATATGCTGTTCCCATAAGATAACGAACAATAATAATTGTATCATATTGATCGGGGCGGTAGTAAAGCCGTAATGAACGAAGAACATCAAGTGCATAAAAAATTGAGGCAATAAGACGATTAATTTTCCCGGCGCCTAAGAGAGCCTTTTTTGCTTTTCTTCCAAAATAATTATCAGATTCAGGATGGGATCGAAGAACAACACGTTCTCCTTTGTCTTCATATCTTTTTCTTATAAGCAATGCATGGGTATCTTTTCCAACACCATCTAACCCATCAACAACAATTAATCTCATAGTATTGCCCCCAATATATTATATTCCAAAAACAACCAGTAGATAAATACTGCTGCAAAGGGGACTGATAAATTATCAAGTCCTTTTGGTGTACATCCTTCGATTATTGCGACCAATAAAGAAATGACAAGTAAAATAACTATTATTGTAGAAGAGAGCGGTATGCTATAATAAAGTAAAGCAATAATAATTAAAACAAAGGTAAAAATAAACATAGCAATAGAGCCTTCAAAACTTTTTTTATCATTAAAAACTGTATAGATGTTTTTCCCATATTTCAATCCAATAACAGAGGCAAATCCATCTCCATAAGACATTGATAGTATCCCAATAGCAATTATTACTTTATCATCAAAAAAGATATAGGATAGAATCATCCAGGTAATTGCGTAATATACAAGCCCTAAACCATGACCTGCCTCAGATGTCTTACCTCTCATTGAACGAATAGGTGAATATGGACACATTAAATAGGTAAAAAGAATGAATGGCCCAGCTGCGATAAATACCATAATCTCCTTTGTTTGAAAGATAGGCAATAAAAAAGCAATATTTCCAACCATAATATGAAGTATTTTTCTACTCATAAGAGGATATTTTTTTCCAATTATTTTTTCCGTGACGATTAAGAGAACAGCGACATAGATATACACCACTAAAACCCCTATGATATCGGTAATATATTGCATTAGATCACCTTAGAAACGCTCCTAATAGAAAACCAACAAGTCCAATAAAAATAGCAAGCAGTGTAATTTTACGATACAACTTCATATCTGGGTCATCTTTGAAAATTAATTGAAGCGCAGTTGTAAGCAACATATTATCACACAATAAAATTGGTACTAAATATGCAAAATTCATATAATAGATTGTATACTGCTGCATAAAAAAGGGAAGAAAACTTAACGCTATAGCGATAATATAAAAAAATGCTGCAAGCATATTTGATTTTCTTTTCCCAATATATTTTGGAAACGATCGAACTCCTTTTTCTTTATCTCCTTCGTAATCCTGGACATCTTTCATTATTTCTCTGCCCGATCCTGCAAAAAAAGCGATAAGGGCGATAATAAAAATTGCAGGGTGAATATCTAAAGCTAATATGTTTTCTTCAAGTACTGCAGCTCCTCCAAAAACAAAAGGAATAGCCATGGTATATGCAACATAAAAATTACCAAGAAATTTTACACGTTTCATATGAGAATCATATAAAACAGCAAAAACAGCAGTAAATAACGCTATTAAAAAACAAACAATATTAACAAAATATGCACAAATAATCCCTAGAGGATAAAAAATTATAAATAAATAAAGGGCTGTTTTTGGTTGAATGTCCCCTCGCACAAGAGGCCGGTCATATCGCTGATTTTTTTTATCTATTTCATAATCGAAATAATCATTTAATGCAAACGTGCTTGCCTCTAAAAACAAAGCAGTAAAAAACGTGAGAATAAATTTATCCCATGAAGGAATGCCTTTGCCCCCTAATGCAATAACCGAACCTATTAATATTCCTAAAAAAATCATTATACCATGTTCAAGACGCATGAGCTGCCAGATTGCTTTTGTTTTTTTCATAAGGACAATACGTGTAACAAATTATCCATAAAAAACTTATACCTCTTTTCCATCTTTTTTAAACCTAAAAATTATCATTAACGGTAAGAAATACTGTTTTACGTGAATACTTCTTAAACTACAAAAACGATGTGATTTTATGTTATTGATGAGGCTCAACAATAACCTTCATTGATTGTTTTGCCTCTGCGACAAGTTTGAATGCTTTAGGTGTTTGATTCATTGGTAATTTATGGCTTATCAAGTCTTGTGTGGTTATTTTTTGTGTTTCAATTAGTTTTATCGCTTCTGTAATATCTTTTCCTGCTCCTGCATAGGTTGAAATTGTTTTTACCTGTTTATTCCAGAGATCAAAAAAAGGAATGGGGATCTCGATTCCAGGTGGCGTCATTGCAAACCATAGAATTGTCCCTCCATAATCAACTGAGTCTATTGCTTGTTTCACAGCTGATGAAACTCCTGCACATAGTATTACAAAATCAACAAGACATTCATTGTTGTTTTTCTTTATTTGTTCCACTATATCCTCTTTTGCATGTATTACAACATCTGCACCTATTTTCTTAGCAAGATCAAGTCTATATTTGTCTATATCTGTTGCAAATATTTTTTTAGCACCATATGCTTTTGCAAGTTTAATATTGAGAAGACCGGCCATACCAGATCCTAGAACAAGAACTGATTGCCCTTTTCTATATTCTCCAACTCTAAAACCTCTTACTGCACATGCTAAAGGTTCAATAAATGTTCCTTCATCAAAGGAGACATTGTCTGGCAGTTTAAATGTTCCAAACCTAATATTGATTTCTGGTACGCGTATATATTGAGCAAAACCACCTGGGTAAAATTTTGTTGAATGAAGCGTATGACATAGGGTTTGTTGATCTTTCTTACAAAAATCGCAGGTATTGCAGGGTACGTGATGCGTAACAAAAACTCTATCTCCTTTTTTGAATTTTGTAACATTTTTACCTGTTTTTTCAACAATCCCCGCTATCTCATGTCCTAATACAAGAGGTGCTTTTTTTAACCGATACCATTCCATGACATCTGAGCCGCATACACCGCTTGCGATTACTTTTACCAATAGCTCATTATCTGATATTGCGGGGATGTCTTGTTTCTCTATTCGAACATCATGGTTATTATAATACATAGCAACTTTCATTTTTCTCATGCTATCTCACTGTTATTGAGAACTATTTAATAGCTTTTACCAAAGACAATAGACAAGTTTTTATTATTAATCAAATAATATCGTGATTAAATAGTATTCAGGAGAGAGAAAAAAATGGGATTATTCGGGCCAGAAAAAATAACTTTTATGCTAGATAAATATAACTATAACCCAGGAGAGAAAATAACAGGAAAAGTCAAGTTAAATTTAAAAAAACCAACTTCTGCAAGAAAACTTGAAGTTTCTTTTTATGGAGTCAGAGTCGACAGACAAAGTAGTGTTGCTGTTGGACCCATGATGTCAGGTAGAAATCGACATAGCAGGCATACCAGTACGTTTAAAGTTTTTGATTTTAAAATTCCTATCTCAGGTGAGAAAGAATATCAGGATGAACAATACTCTTTTGAAATTAAAATACCAGATGATGTTTTACAAACAAATCCAACATTAGATGGTAAACTGGGCCAAGCAGCTACAGCTGTTCGCATTCTTTCAGGTTTGAGTTCAAGAATCGATTGGTATGTTAAAGCACAACTTGATGTTCCAAAAAAATTAGATATCAAAAAGAAACAAAAAATAATTCTATCAGAACGTTAACTTAAGTATCTATATAAAAGAGTCATAAATAAAGAATATCAGGCTACATTGATCTAAGCCGTTTTATCCTTTCTTCAATTGGAGGATGTGTTGACCAAACAGAATTTCTTGATGTGCCTTTGAAAGGGTTTGCAATATAAAGAGGAGCAACGGTCTTTGAACCTTCTGGTCGTGTTCTAGGTGAATCTTGTCTTATTTTTTCAAGTGCTTTTGCAAGCCCTTCAGGATTACGAGACATATGAGCACCGCTTGAATCAGCTAAATACTCTCGTTTTCTTGATATTGCTAGATAGGTAAGTCTTGCAAAGATTGGAGCTAGGATTACAAAAAGGATTGCAATCAACATTAAAATCGCATTACCCTGGTTTCTCCCACGTCCTTGTCCTGCACCTCCCCAAAAAAGCGAATAAAAAAGGATTTGTGATAAAAGAGCGATTGCACCAACAACACCTATCGTAACAGTAGCAAGGCGGATATCATAGTTTTTGATATGGCTCATTTCATGAGCAATCACTCCGGTAAGTTCCTCCTGATTAAGTTTTTTAAGAGCACCTGTTGTAACGCAGACAACAGAGTTTTCAAGGTTTTTTCCTGTTGCAAAGGCGTTAATATATTCTGAGTCTTGGACATATACTTTTGGAATGGGAAGACCAGATGCAATACTCATTTCTTCCACACGATGCATGAGTAGTTTTTCTTCACGATGTCTCGGGTTTGCAGGTCGTGCTTTTGCAGCAGAAAGCACTGCTTGAACGGAAAAAGAATATGTCACCCCAACATAAACAAGTGCTATCGGTAATGCAAAAATAAGTGCTATCATTGGATTAGCAGGGTAAAATATGTATCCTATTGCAAAGACTACTACGATGAATAATAAGGCCATAAGTGTACACACTATCACTGTATTTCTTTTATTTCTTCGAATATGATCTTCTACAAGCATTTTTTTTGTCATGGGAAATCAAAAGAAAAAAATGGGTTTTAGAATTTTACTTTTGGTACAGCACGATCTGCTTCTGGGATTTGAAGCATATCACGGGGTTTTTTACCCATTCTTTTTGCAAACCAAAGCCCTGGAAATGTTTCAATAGTATTGTTATATGCAAGTACTGAGTCGTTGTAATGCTGGCGAGAATATGCAACTTTGTTTTCTGTGTTTGTTAGTTCATCTTGAAGGTTTAGAAAGTTTTGATTTGCTTTGAGGTCTGGATAGTTTTCTGATACGGCAAACAGTGTTTTTAATGCCCCGGTAAGCATATTATCTGCATCAATGTTTTCTTGTGGTGTTTTTGCGTTAATTAATGCTGAGCGTGCTTTAGTTACATTCTCAAGTACTTGTCTTTCATGGACCATATATCCTTTTACTGCCTCGATGAGATTTGGTATCAAATCTGCTCTTCTTTTGAGTTGTACATCGATTTGCGCCCAGCTGTTATCTATCCTGTTTTCCATACGGATGATTCTGTTGAAAAATCCCCAGTATATCAGCAGGAAAAATACTACAAGGATTATTACAAATATACCTATCAATAGTATCATTTTATCTTACCTCATTATTTTTGTTTTATCGCCCATTAACATTATGCTTTATTTAAATCTATTTCTTATAGGATGTGAATAATTCATACGCTTCTTTTGCGGTATATTTCTTGTGAACAATTGCTTGTACTGCTTTTATCATTCCAACTGGATTTGTACTCTGAAATACGTTTCTTCCCATATCTACCCCTATGGCACCTGACTGTAATGCATTATATGCCATTTGAAGTGACTCTTTTTCAGGGATCTTTTTTCCACCTGCAATAACGATTGGTACAGGACAGGTTTCTACTACTCGTTCAAAATTTTCGCAGTAGTATGTTTTAACAATATGCGCACCAAGTTCTGCAGCCATTCTACTTGCAAGAGAAAGATATTTCGCGTCTTTGCCAAGTCCTTTTCCCACTGCAGTCACAGCAAGAACTGGTATTCCATAACGCTCGCATTTATCAATATACTGCGTCATTCCTAGAATTGTATCTCGCTCAAAGCTTTGCCCGACGAGAATAGAAAACGCAACTCCTGATGCATTAAGCCTGATTGCATCCTCTATATCAACGGCGATACCTTCATGAAGTAAGTTGTTTTCATTAAGAATACTTGTACCACCAGATACACGCAATACTATTGGGATAGTTGTTTTAGGATCGATATAATTTCGAAGCGCACCTCTGGTAAGCATGAGCGTATCTGCATATTTTATTAGCGGATCTGTCACAGTTTTTATGTTCTCAAGTCCTGTGGTTGGCCCCATAAAATATCCGTGATCCACAGCAAGCATTACCGTATGACCATCTTTTGGATTGATTATTTTGTTTATCCGGTTTTTCATTCCCCAGTCCATAAAAAATCATTGCCTCCAAATAATCTGTTTTTTTTGGTTAATAGTATGGCTATTATTTAAAGGATTTTGTGGGAAATCTTTTATGTAAGGGCAATATTACTTGTCTGATTTTCTCTATTAGGGAGGTAATTTGATATATGTCAGTTATTACAAATCTTGAACCTAAGGCTGTTTGGAAACATTTTGATGAAATAAGAAAAATCCCTCGTTGTTCAAAACATGAAGAAAAAATACGAAAATATGTTGAAGATTTCGCTAAAACTCATAAACTAAGGTATAAGACTGATGATATTGGTAATATTGTCATATCAAAACCTGGAACATCCGGGATGGAAAAAAAACCTATTGTTATTTTACAGGGTCATCTGGATATGGTGTGTGAAAAAAACAGTGATGTCAATTTTGATTTTTCAAAGGATGCTATACAGTTGAAACGTGATGGTGATGTTCTTGCGGCTGATGGGACAACATTAGGTGCTGATAATGGTATTGGTGTAGCAGCATCTCTTGCAATTTTGGAAGATACCGCCTTAAAACATGGTCCGTTGGAATGTCTTTTTACCATTGATGAGGAAACAGGATTGACTGGTGCTTTTGCGTTGAAGTCAGATATGCTCAAAGGTAAAATTTTGTTAAATCTTGATAGTGAGGATTGGGGCGTGCTGACCGTTGGCTGTGCTGGTGGTGGTGATTCAAAAATTAAGTTACCTATAAAAAGACAGAGGATTTCAGATGATCTAGCTAGTCTTGTAGTTAATATCTCTGGGTTACGTGGCGGTCATTCCGGTGTTGATGCTCATGAGCAGAGAGGAAATGCAATAAAGGTTTTATCTCGTCTGCTTTGGAAGGCATCAAAAAGCTTTGAGTTCCATCTTGCTAACATAAAAGGCGGAGATAAACATAACGCCATACCTCGAGAGGCATATGCAACGGTGTTAATTAATAAAAAACAAGTTAGTGATTTCACATCACATATTAAAACCCAAGGAAAAGACATTCTTGATGAAATTAAACCTATTGATCCAAATTTGTCCGTCGAAATTAAGCAGGGCGAAGCGATTTCTTCTGTTTTTGATAAGAAATCCCAGAATACGGTGTTGAATTTGCTTCATGCTCTTCCCCACGGTGTTGATAAAATGAGTTATGATATCAAAGGACTTGTTGAAACATCAACAAATCTTGCGACAGTAGTAGTAAAAGACGATGTTGTTCATATTGGTCTGAGTTCTCGCAGTTCAATTATGTCTGCTTTACAGGACTTTCGTGATCGAATTAAAGCTGCTGCGACACTTGCAGGAGCAGAGGTTTCTGAGGAGGAGCCATATCCTGGTTGGAAGCCTAATTTGGATTCCAAAATTTTAAATCTTTCAAAAAAAATCTATAAAGAGAAGTATCATAAAGAGCCTGTTGTCGAAGCAATTCACGCAGGTCTTGAATGTGGTATTATCGGTGAGAAATTTCCCGGCATGGATATGGTCTCTATTGGACCAACTATTAAATATCCACATTCTCCTGAGGAACAGGTTCATATCAGTACTGTGAATGAATTCTACAAGTTTATTCTACAAATATTACAACAGATATAACCCTGTTCTCTAATGATATAAGCTCTCTTTTCTATTTTTTAACTGATAGATTACTGTCTGATATATCTCTTGAAAAGAATCTTTAGAAAAACAACAAAGATTTATATATAGATCATCATATTATTATCGTTAAAACGGGAGGAATTATCATAAAGAAACGACAAAATGTATTTGCGATCCTACTAATTTTTTTACTCTTCAGCATGTATTGTTTCCCTACCGGGGCACTGTATTCTTCTGTGATGATAGAAAACAGTTGCGATATCCCAACATGGTATTTGGGTGATGAATGGATATATACTGCAGATCCGGTCTCCTTTATTGGAGATGATTTTTCGTTTATTGGGGCTATTAACAATTTTAAACGACAGGTAGTGGATATTACTACTCTTGTTCATGGTGATGAAAGCTATGTTGTCTATGAATTGGGGATAAGCGGGGATATCTCCGGTGTTATTACTTGGGATGTGTATTCTGCTAATCTCAATGGAGTAATCCAGGGTGTTAGCTATATTCGTATGTCTGATCTTGCAGAGATAAAAACAGAGATAATTTCTACGGGTACTATACAAATCCCGCTTATTAATCCGTCATATACCTTGGCTAATTTAAATCTGTTATTTCCACCTGTTGAACTGTATGATTTTCCATTACATGTGTCTGAGCAGTGGCAGGTAAGCTCAACTATTATTACTTCAGGTTCATTTGAAATAGAGGGTTTTATCCAGGAGGATTACTCTAGTACAGAACAATTTAATGTGATTATTTCATGTTTAGAAAAAGAAACTGTTAGTGTTCCTGCAGGTGATTTTGAGTGTTTCCCGGTGACATATGGTTCAAATACCTTTTGGTATTCCCCTGAAGTTGGTAACATTGTTAAATCAGTTGTTGATCAAGGACAGAAAAGTAATGGTTTTGAAATGGATTTATATCTGGAATCCTATTCTCATGCGATTCAACCAATTCATCTAACACAACAGATTGTCCCTTCTAAAGCATTTATTGGTCAAGATGTGCATATATCGGGGTATGCTACCGATGAATACAATAATGTAATTTCAGGTGGCGATATTACCATTTGCCTACCTAGAACTGCAGATAGTTGGGATACCACTACTAATAATGATGGGTTTTATGAGATAACTATTACAGCTCCTTTTTTTGAGGACGATACAGTAACTGAAGGTGAATTTGGTTCAGATGGAATAATTGTTACTTGTGGTTATAATAATCTTGAGGGATACAGGGTGAAAACACTGGTGATTTTTGATAATATGCCTCCGTTACCTCCGCAGATTACTGGCCAAACAAACGGGACTGCAGGCAAGCATTATCAATATACGTTTACGACAACTGATCCTGAAGGGGATGATATTTATTATCTTGTGGATTGGGGTGATACAACAACAAGTGAATGGATGGGGCCGTTTAATTCAGGAGAAAATATGGTTCTTCCCCATAGTTGGGGGGAGCAGGGGACATTTTTGATACGTGCAAAAGCAAAAGACAACCTAGGTGCTGTAAGTGAGTGGGCAGAGCTTACCGTGACAATGCCCAAACAGAATCTCGCTTTAAGAATAAATAAATTTTTAGGTGTAAGATCAGTATCGCTCTTTCATATTATTTAGTTTTCAATCTTTTTTTTTATTGCAATGGTTCAGGCAATAATTTGCTTGGAACATTCTGAAACGAAATGGGGCGGAGAAATCTCCTAATTGCTTTCATTCCCACCGAGGTTGTATGAGGGGCAGTTGTTGCTGGATATGGCCCTCCATGAGTCATGGCTGTACATACTTTCACACCGGTTGGAACTCCGTTGATAATTATTCTTCCAACTCTATGTATAAGTTCTTTAAATAAGGGCTTTACAGTATTCATTTCAGTATCTTGCGTATATATCGATGCGGTGAGTTGCCCCTCAAGGGTTTTGGCTATTTCTATAAATTCTTCTATATGTTTACATTTCACAAATAGTGCGACTGGTCCGAAATGTTCATGATGCAAAATATTGTGTTTCAAATATGTTTTAGCATCTGTTATTAAAAGAGTATTGTCAAATGAACACTGATTTGGTATCTCATTTCCACCCACTAAAACTTCGACATTTTTTATCTGTCTTGTTTCATAAACAGATGTAGCTAGCCTTTTTTTTATATTTTCATTTAATAAAATTCCTTGTTTTATTTTTTTGATTTTTTCAATGATTTTTCCGATAATGTCTATTGTTTCTTCAGTAACAAAAATAACACCTGGTTTTGTACAAAATTGCCCTGATCCAATAGTTATCGAATTTGCAATTTCTTCTGGAGTATCATTTTGGTAGCTAACAATAAACATTGGATTGATGCTACCCATTTCAGCATACACTGGTATAGGTTTGGTACGGGATGTTGCTAATTGAAAGAGAGAATTTCCAACGGAAAATGATCCAGTAAACCCGATTGCTTCTAATCTAGGGTGAAGGACCAGCTTTTTTGATACATTGGGATTTTTCCCGTGTAGCAATGAGAAAAAACCTTTTGGCATCTGTTGTTTTTCTATTGCTTTATTAACGCCATGAGCAAATAATTCAGAGGTTTGTGGATGGGATGGATGTGCCTTGACAATGGCTGGGCACCCCGCTGCCCAGGCTGAAACCGTATCTCCGCCACATACTCCAAATGCGAATGGAAAATTACTAGCAGGGAATACCAGGATAGGTCCAATTGGTACGTTCATACTTTTAATATTTGATTGTTGATCAATAGAAATATCCCAATGATTTCCTTGTTCAATATATTCTGCAAATTTTTCTATTTGGGTACACGTTCTTATTCGTTCATTTTCCAATCTTTTGAGTCCTAAGGCTGTTTCCCAATTTGCTATCTCTAAGAGTTGATCTCCTAACTGCATAATTTGATGGGAGACCTCTTTCAAAAATAGGGGTATTGTCTTATATTGTAGGTTCATAAAACTAAGTTTTGCTTCTTCCAATGCTTTGTCGATTTCGTGTTGATTAGCATCAGTAAAAGTTATTTTTGATCTTTCAAATGTTTTGGGATTTATGCTGTGATAACTATTGTTTCCTTTGGAGGATTTTATTCCTGCAATAATGTTTTTACCTGTTATTGTAATCATATTACTCACAGTCTTCTTAATAATTGAACTAAGATTAATATAATTATGTTATCTTATAATTTTTTCAAAACATTTTTACATTATATACTGCAATTAATATCATGATGGCACAAAATATACTTATCATTGGATTAAAAAATAAAAATTCAGGAAAAACTTCCCTTGCCAGGGCAGTTATTTCATATCTTAAAGAGGAAGAATTCAATGTTTCTGGATTCAAACCCTTTTCTGGAAATAATATCTGGTATGATTTTGATATGATTAGTGAAGCACTAAAACAAGGACGTATCTATAGTAAAGATGTGCAATTCTTAAAAAAAGAGTCTGATATAAACATTGGTGAGGAATCATTAAATCCAATTCATCGCATCTGGAATGAACCGTCGATCATTGATCCTATTACTCATCTCCCTAATTTTATTTTGGATCGAATTAACCTACAGAGCGGATCGCACAATGAACAACTTGTGGTGATAAATCAACACAATAGACAACAACTCAACAAAAGATATTTCAAAAAAATCGTAGAAAAATCATATATTACGCAGCCTATTTCTGATATAGAATCCTTAAATAAACTAACGCAGAAATATTATCACAAAGCCTTGGTAAATACGTATCAAGCAATAGAGAAAAAATTTGATTTTATTGTAATCGAAAGTTATGCCGATCAAGCCCTTTTGCCCTGGAATGGGTTGCATCATTTTGATGTCGTTTTGGCTATTGAGCCAGGGCATATTATGATGTATGATCCAGCACAATATGGGAAAGCGTTGCAGGTTTCAAAGCAAGTACATTCTTGGGAGGTATCGACACAAAGGATTGCTGAATTATTAAAACCGATGAGACGGCTTTCTTTAACGCCAAAAAGATCAGATGAAATTATATCTAATTTAAAAAATAAAGTCTCTGTAATATTGGATGTATAGTATCAGATGTTGTCGATATTGTTGTTAGGTCCAAATAGTTATTATGTTGCTAGTTGAATAAGTAATGAAATTTTAGATTATTAGTAAGATAATTGTTTCTTTTTTTTAATGGGTTTCAGCGATGCCTAAAAGAAAATATTTAGATTAATTGATAACATCAATTAGAGATAAAAATCTAAGAGGATATTGGTTTTTATAAAATAAATTTGTTAGACAAAGAGTTAATTTTTTATTCCTAACTTGGCATACATAATGAAACTATACTCGTATAATTGTAGATGGAGAAGATATTTATGAATGAATGTAAAACTGAAGATTTAGGATACAAACCAACAGTTTCAATTATTACCGGTGTTGGTTGGCTTATTTTTATTATTCTTTGGCTCGCTTTTTTTGCATCTAATTATGTCTGGGAGCAAAATTTAGCTATTCTGTTGTTGTCAACTTTGCTTTTATTTTTGATAGTTGGGGGTATGTGGGCTGTATGGAGTTTAAAAAAGATTCCCCAAGAGGGTTGGGAGATGCTTCGTATTAAAGGTTTTAAATGGCGTATTGCAGTATCGATATTACTACCGTTTTTTGGGCTTATCTTTTTAATTGTATGGTTTTGGTTTTATGCCCTTCCTTTTACGGTATGGCAAAATATTGCTGTAGTGCTTGTAGTTATTTTATTCATAGGTGGTTGTCTTGGTACTATCTGGGCTCGGTGGGGCATTATGCATGAAGATGAAATCAAAAAATTTGAAGATATAGGAAAAGAGATTGAAGAATCATTTGAAGGGAAAAACAAACATAAAGAAAGCAAATAAGTAGTTAATAATTTGAAAAAAATAGACTACTTAATGGATTGGAAAAGTTAAAAGAGAGGCACAAACCACTTTTAGAAAAATTGTCTATACACAATACATGTTTTCCATGAAAAGATAAATTAATTAAAAAACGTAAAACACAATTCGGCATAAAAAAGCGTATATAAGATGTATCACAACTACAAATCCTTTTATATAAGAATTCGCATTTACTTAATGGATGGTGTGATGCAAAACGATTCTGTAAATGCTGAGTTTAATGATTCTGATAAATTATCCAGTCGAGGGGCATCAATCTATTATTTAGGATCAGCAGTGTTTGCAGCCGGCATAGTACTCATTATTTTAGGTTCTTCTCTTGTTATGTTTTATCAATTACATTATGGATCTGAAGCAATGCAAATATTCCATACTATCCTTTCGATATCTATCGGAATTATCCTTCTATTAGTAGGAATAAATCTGATGATTAGACAAACTAAAAAGGATTATGCAATTATTATTGCTAGTATTTTCTTTTCCTCATTAGCTATTTATTTATTTTACACAAATTATCTTAATAATTTTTATTATCCACTTGTTAGTTATATTTATGGACTTTACGTTCTTGGTTTTCTGTTATTGCTGGGAAATGCATTTGCTAGCGTTATAGTGTGGATAATTGGAAATAAGTCTGTTTACCAAACAACATTGAAAGAAAAATCTCATTTATACACAGACGAGGAAATCCAGCGGGATATAGAAGAAGCAACTCAAAAAAGTATTGAATCTGCTGTAAACGAATTGCAATTTGAATTAGAAGAACTTCCAAAGGATATAATAGTTGGAAAAACGGTCCCTAAATCTGCTGGAGTTGAAATTCGGGTCAAGGATGATATGCATGAAGTTTTAAGCTTATCACATGCACTAGGGCCAGCTGCAACTGAGAAATTTGGTTCATTTGGTATTGAGAAAGCTTCATTGCAATTAGCCAAAACTATTTCAAAAGAAAATCAAAAGAAAGGGTTTTTTAAAAGATTTAAGCAAAAAAATCACTAAAAATAGAAGATGTTTTCCCGAAATCTTTTTAAAGTAATTATCGCTCTTAGCTTTGTAAAAATTTAAAAGGATGGTGATGTAGAAATGGCAAAAGGTCTTGATATTGGGACCATGAATATTATATGCGCTCGAAAAGATCGAGACGATATAGTTTTTACGCAGCAGAGAAACGCTTTTATGGAGCTTGACTCCACCGATCTTACAAAGAATATGTTAGATACCTCAAAAGTACTCTATATAGAAAATGAGAAAGGCATCTCTCTTATAGGGGAAGACGCGTTTAAATTCGCTACTATTTTTGAGAAAGATGCACGAAGACCAATGACGCAGGGTATAATAAGTCCTAAAGAGAAAGAAGCAATACCTATTATGAAATTAATAATTGAAAGAGTTTTAGGACAGCCAATTATTCAAAACGAGGTATTATACATTTCAACACCAGCAGATCCAATCGATGCAGACATGAATGTTTTATATCATAAAAAAACCATGGAAGCATTACTCAAGGGATTGAAATATGAAACGCATGTAATTGACGAGGGTTTGGCTGTGATTTACTCAGAGCTAGCAGATTACGATTTTACAGGAATAGGAATTAGCGTAGGTGCGGGTCTAACTAATGTTACACTTGCATATCTGGCCACACCTCTAATGTCGTTTAGTATATCCAGAGGTGGAGATTGGATTGACCAACAAGTTGCTAAAGCAACTGGCTTGCCCAAAGAACATATTACCCACTCAAAAGAAAAAATTTCTAAATTAAACAAAGAAGTTAAGATGGGCAGTATTGAAGGTGCACTAACTGTTTATTACGATGCGTTAATGACATATGTAATTAAAAATTTAGATCGAAAGCTTTCAGAAATAACTCCGCCAAAAGTAGCATTTCCCGTTGCAATTGCAGGAGGAAGCGCGCAGCCAGATGGATTCTTTGAATTATTTGAGAAAAAATTAAGAGAAGCAAAACTAAAGGTAGAACTATCCAAAATAAAGCATGTCAAGGATCCTCTCCTTTCAGTATCCAGAGGCTGCCTAATAGCTGCCAGAACACAAGAAGAAAATAAATCCCAACAATTAAAACAGCAGAACGCTCAACAAAAAGCACAGAAAAACAAATAATAAGGAAAAGTTGAATTAAATCAAAAGGTCTAATTCAATTATTCTTTTTTTCTTTAATAAATTAACTCAAAACATAAATATTTTTTATTTAAAGCAAAATATTATTATTTTTTGAAAAACTTCATCTTTCTTTTACTTGATTGAAATTCAGATGTTTTTCCAAGTAATGTAACAGCAGAGGGGTATAATCGAGCCAGATCGTCTATTCTCGTCTGCATTATTTTATTTTCACCTCTGAGGCAGGCATAATCTATTTCTAATAATTCTTTTTGTTTCTCTAATTCTTTTACATTTTGCGTTAAGGTTGTCACAATTTCCTTATCTTGCTTTTCATTTTCAAAAAATTGATGTAGTGCTTTGCTTACAATATCTTTACTACTAAGTTCATTATTATTTAACTTCTCAAATAATTTATAATCTATCTTTATTGAAATTTCTTTGTTCATCAGGCATCCCATCTCTCTTGTCTAAGAGTATATCCAATTACAACTAGAAAAGTTTTTTCCTGCCTAAATTGTTAGTACAATTGATTTATAACTATATTTGTTGTAATAAAAGATCAATGAAAGATAGAAAAAGTAAAATGTGTTTTAACTATTTCATAGAAATTAAAAGAAAATAATGATTATGAATATTATTTATGTCAACAAAGCGGATATGATCTAGTGGTTATGATAGTGGCTTCCCAAGCCATTTGCTCGGGTTCGAATCCCGGTATCCGCATTTTTTTCATATAAAATCTACTTCTTTTTGTATGTACATTAAAAAGGATGAATAAAAATCAATAATCTAGCAATACTATCTTTTTCTTTAAGCATGAAATGCGTTTTTATACGCTTTATTGGATTTTTTAATAGATTTTTTATAATCAATTATCGGTTTATTATATCCAGATATAGGATTTGATAAAATGGTATGTATTCTTTTTTTATCATATTGTTTTAATTCATCAACCCACTCTTTTATATACAAGCATTCTGGATCATATTTTTGTTGTTGTAAGAAGGGATTAAATATTCTAAAATAAGGCTGCGCAACATGCCCAGTTGATGCAACCCATTGCCAATTGCCATTGTTGACACAAGGATCATAGTCAATGAGATTCTGGGCAAAATATTGTTCTCCCAAACGCCAGTCAATACCTAGGTTTTTTACAAGAAAACATGCTGTTATCATTCTTACTCGTCCATGCATCCATCCGGTTTTTTGTAATTGTCTCATGCCTGCATCTACTAGCGGATAACCAGTTTCTCCTTTTTTCCATGCTTTAAATTCTTGTTTTGATCCCCACCATTTTATTTTATTTAATTTTTTATTACCTGCATTTCCAAAAACATCAGGATAACTATCTGCTATATGGTGAAAAAAATCTCTCCAATACAATTGAGAAATAAACTCATGGTCAATTGAAAAATTGTTTTTTATATACTGATATACCTCTCTGATTGATATTGTTCCAAATTTTAAATGGGCGGATAATTTTGATGTGGCATTACTATACATGAAATCTTTACGGGCGGTGTAGTTATCTTTGTTTTTGAATAGTTTTAAAAGTGATACTGCCTCAGAACTCCCACCTTTTAAGAATAAATGAGGATTCTTTTCTTTGATTAATGAATCTAGGGATAGTTGATTTATTTTAGGATCAGCATAGTTATCAAAGCTATTTTCTTTTGGTTTTTCAACCTGTTTTTTCATTGCTTGTTGCTTAAAAGATTTAAAAATTTTAAACATTTTTTGCTGATTATTTAGTATTTCACCGGGAGTGTTTAATAGGCAATCATGATGAGTATAAAATGATATTTTTTTCTGCTGACAAAACTGGGCTATTGATGCATCTCTTTTTTTACTAAAGGGCGTATAATCTTGATTTACATGTATTGATTCATAACTGGTATCCTTTTTTAAATTGTTAAGAACGCCAAGTACTTCTCCTTTTATTATCAGGAGACCTGATCCTTTTTTTTGAATTTGTTTTTTTAACTCTTTTAGTGAGTTAATCATGAATTCAAAAGCATTACTACTAAAGTAAGGATGGTTTTGCTGTAGATCATCAATAATAAAAAGAGGTATTACTTTTTCTGATTGTTTTAAAGCATGCAGTAGCGCTGTATTATCGTGTAAACGAAGGTCTCTTCTAAATATAAAAAGAGAGGTTTTAAATTTAGACATTGTGGTACCAAATAATTTTATTATTTATTAGATTAGCTTATGGTAAGTATCCTATTTTCTATTATGTTAAAAATATGAAAAGAGATTGTTTAGGAAATCTGAGGGGCATCTCTTTATATTTTTTCTTTGAGTTGGAGTTCCATTTAAAGTTTTTTTTGAATTCTCTCTCTATTCTGATTACTTCTCTGCATGCGAATGGCATGTATAAAATTATTTTCCAATATATACTATGTTATCCTGATCGGTAGCTACTATAAAACAATCTTTTCCCGGTCCAAAAACCTTTCCAGATGCAAAACCATCGTATTTAGTAAACCATGGCCAGTGGCGAGTACTTATCTGTTCACCACGTTCAATGTCATAAATACGTAAAGCATATGCTTTGGATCCATCACCGCCATCAGTACCGATAACAAGTTCCTTTTTGCTATCTCCTGATACATCTGCAAGGATGGCTCCATCATATCTACTCAGATATACGTTAAAAGTTTTTTGTAACTTATGCCCATAATGCCCATATGAATTATACACATAAACAACGCTTTCTTCATTATGGCAATCAATCATCACTATTTCTTCACGGGAATCGCCCATAACATCACCCACCAGGAATACATCATGTCTATTTGAATCTGGATGGTTCACGGTATACCGGCATCCATCAAAATTCCAATCAAGTTCAAACGATCCTAAATCTCTTCCGAGGTTATTGAACAGATAAATCTTGTTCTCTCCATCATTTGCAACTATTATTTGTTCCTTAGTTTCGCCAATGAGCACCATTCCTACAGCAAAGCCATCATATTTAGTAAATCGATATTTTTCAGATGGTAGATAAATAAGTTCTTCACCATCACTGTTATAGACATAAAATCTTCCACCATCCTTAGTAGAGCTTACAATAATTTCATTTGATGAATCCAAACAAATATCCCCAATTGCTACACGGTCATTATGAGTGTAGAAACCATCAAAAACACTGAGAGGGGTCCCACGTTCATCAAGAATATAGAACCTGCCATTATTTCCAGATGCATCCTCATCAATAACAATCACTATTTCATCTTTTGAATCTCCAATCAAGTCTCCCGCGACGAGTTCATCCCAATTGGTAAACCTGTGGGCAAAAGCACTGCTTGCATCTCTATCAAATTCTATATGCCAGCGTAATTCAAATCTTCCTTCATCACCTCCATCGAGGTTAAGTATCATTGCTTTATGCACGTCTTCTTGAGCGCACTGATACAAATAGTCATAGCTGAGTATGACCGTTTCTTCAGCGACAAAATCATCACCTCCCCCAGCGATAACATTTATTAAATACCCAAATGTCCACTGCAGAAAAGCTCCCACTGCCGCTCCCACTGCTGTTCCGATAAGAGGTATTACCGCTGTTCCAATCCCTGCGCCCACTGCTGCTCCAACACCAATACTAATCTCCGATGTTAACCAGTCTGACATATCCTGATGAATGGCATCATCCCATCCGTCCTGCTCAAAAAGAACAACATTAAATCCAATAACTTCATCAGGTATTATTTCTCCCTCATAAACCAATCGCTGTGAAGCCCTGAACCGACGGTTTTCACCACTATCAATATCATCAAACAAATGAGGAGTGCCTGTTGACCATGCGTTAGGAGTAAGGTGACTGGCGAACCCTGTAACCAGCATATAATTCTCATCAGAATCTGTGAAATGATCCCACACTGATTCAGCTTTACAATAAAGGGAATCAAGAGTAATTCTTACATACAAAGGATCTTCTGCACTTGCCATTTGTTGTGCTGAAAGACCTGATATTATATGTCCACTAACTGGTTGAGGTTGAACAATCCCCGGATGATATGGTAATTGAATATAGGTATCGTTTTCTTGAACAAGAACAATTGCATTACTGTTAACAGTGATATCACCACTGCTTGCAGTTAGATCATAAATAACACTCGTGGAAGGGGAGACGGTCATTTGACCTTCTGATGATACCTTCTCGTTATTTAACAGGATATCATTAGAAAAAAACACGTTCCAATGAAGCGTAGCAGATTCACCTTGTGAAATAAGAGGCGGGTCAGACCAGAAAGCAATTACCGGCATCAGATACTCATCTGGTCCAGATGCCTCAGGTTTTTTATCACCAGCATAATATACATTAGACCAAACAGCCTGCTCTTCAAGATTGTAGAATCTCCATTCTCCTTGTGTTGGAATGGTAGCTGAACCATCATTGTTGGTGTCACCACCATATATGTCATCAAGGTAGGAGGTGAATATAACTCCTGCTCCATCATGATTTATGATATTATGATAATGAGTGATTTTACTTCCAGGAATAAACTTGAGGATAACAGTATCACCAAGAGTTAAAGATGCATCCTCCTCAATCCAAAGATCATTATGATCAATGACAAAAGGCACCTCAGTTTCTAACCAGGTCACATTATTTTTAAAGCTTGAAGTGTATTCTAAAAAAATACCGTTATAGGTGTTATTCTGTGAAGGATTTTGAGGATTATGAAAACGATTAGAATCGTCAATGTCAAATGCGGTATTGATGGAAAGTGGTTTCTCGTTTTCATAAAAAGTAGTATTAGAAATTATGGTTCTTTGTGTAGCCTTTCTTGCATTTAAAGCGGCACCGTGATTATGTGCAAATAGTGATTTATGTATCTTTACGGATGAATCCCATATCTCGATTGCTTGATTGGGACCACAATAATAAAAACTGCAGTTCTCAAATACTGAGCCATCTTCTTCTATATAGATTCCCTGCCAATCCCCGGGATTTGGAAACGTCTTCTCATCGTTATTTGTATCCCCGCCATGAGTATCATCTTTATACGATGTGAATATTACAGGTTTAGTGGTCGTTCCCTTTGCAAGTATTGCTCCTCCGTTGGATATCGATACTTTAGGTCCTTCATCAGGATGAAATTTAATAATTGCTCCGGGATTTATAGTCAGCTCAGAAGCAATTTGAAAATCCCATTTCATTATGATATATACGGTATCGCCATCCCATACCGTTGGAGCAATAATATTCTCTGTAATCTCTAGAGCGCTCAATAGGTTAGTTGTACTGTCTTTGTAATCGTTTTCATCTACTTTTGTTTCTGTTATACATCCAGCAACGAGAATAAGTACCATTAAAATAAAAGACATAGTTTTTTTATTGCTCACTTTAAACTTCCTCCATAATATAAACGAATTTTATTATTTAATAATTCCGGTTATGTATATCATTTTCATCTTATAATTCGTAGTTATCTAGAGATTTGATTTTTAAATTGATATTTTTGATTATAAGATATTTTCTAGAAGCCTCGTTATGAATTAGGTTATTTTTTTCTGACATTCAAACTAAACTCAATG
>JAWOGM010000061.1:0-2614 GCA_046496795.1 Thermoplasmatota archaeon | reverse complement strand
GTTGAAGCAGTTTCCAGGATATCTGGAAAAGGCACGTCCAGGAAACAAAAAGATATCGGAACAGAACACCAATGACTTAACATCCTCCCAAACCCCCCAAGAAGTCTTGGAAGAGGCCTATCAAACTTTGAGACAGGAGTTGTCGGCAGAACTGCTGAGTCAAATCAAGGCCGGCAGTCCAAGTTCTTTTGAACAGACAAAGGGTGTTGAAAAGTATTGCCAGCTAATAGAGAAAAGACCTCCCCCACAGATGAAATAACTTACATCTTGAAAATTACTTACACATGAGCACTCTATTAAGTCGGCCAACAAAGATTGGTTCTTACTTGTAACCTTTTAAAAACCGTGACAGGTGGTTCATTTATCCAACCATTATGCCCAACAAAATAGGAGTGCAAAAGAGAGAACGTTTCTGTAATGTAGAAGTTAAGCTTTGATTGTACTTTTTACCCATTAAGCAGCAATGGGTAATGGCAGTTGCCGCTCCTTTTGAGGTTCGGGTTTATGTTTACGTCTTGTACCAGCCATTTCCAGGAGCAATGTAACCATTTGAGCAAATGTACATTGGACAAGGATACCATGCTTGCTTCTTGGCCGTGGGGTTTCGAGTCCTTCCCGATTTTTCATGAGATTATAGGGTCTTTCAGAATTTTTTCGGATATCAATTGGCTGTTGGGCCTGATCAATGAGAAGGTTAATTCTCTGAAAATATCCTGCATCAAGAGGTATACTCCTGGTTTGAGGACATGATTGAGCAAAGGGGCATTCCCCCCAGTTAGCGGTGCATTTGTACTCATGTTCATGTTCGAAAACGCCCAAGTATTGCAT
This sequence comes from Thermoplasmatota archaeon, assembly GCA_046496795.1. Taxonomy (GTDB): domain Archaea; phylum Thermoplasmatota; class E2; order DHVEG-1; family DHVEG-1; genus JAUWYM01. The sequence continues at coordinate 1,786 of JAWOGM010000061.1, read as the reverse complement.
AGGAACAGAGCAGTGCCCATGGCAAAACACCTGCTTACGTTCAACATCAACAAAATCAGGCAGCAAAGTTTTTTTATCGGGAGGTGTGATGATGGTAGCCCCTAAATCATCATAGATATCATTGTCTTTGTCATGATAGGCCTCATCAGCGGTAAGTAATCTAACATTTAAGCCAATAGCTTGTGCAAGGGAGATAAGAGGATGGGCAAAGTGGCTATCGTGATGATTAGCAGGAGCTAAGAGGGATATCAAAGGATAGGAGTGCCCTGTATCAGGATGAATAGCAGTTAATGTATGCATACGGTATCCTACGACATATTTTGACTTATCTCTTTTATTCCTTCTTCTGCCGCAATCGCAATCGAGGTCATTATAGATTCTGATTTTTTTTCCTTTGATCTCAAATGAAACGAGAAGTTTTTGGTTTGAGCCAGCTAATTCAGTAGAATCTATTCCATGGAGGATTCCGTCGGTTATAAATCCGGATAGTTTGAAATGATAAAGCACATAGACAACCAAATTAACTAACTGATAAAAACATAAGCTATTTCTAAATTTAGAAAGCACTGTATGGTCTATAATTGTATTTTTATGAAGTTGTAGACCAATAAAAGATTTATTTTCTTTTTGATGCATCCCAAGATACTCCTTCGTGCAATATTTTCTATAAGATATCTCTGGATATTTCAATGTTTTTAATATCTCAGTACGCAATAATTGATGGGGAAGTATATCTCTCATTTGAGGAGAATAACCATTATAGGCAAGTATAGAGTCAATTACTTGATTATCAAGTATTTTATCAATATAAGATAATTCTGGACAATTCAGATTAGGTTTTTGATGTTTATAGTCAGTAAGCTCTAGCAATGTATTAGATTTGTTTTGATTTATAAAATCTTTCATTTCATCTAAACTAATTATATCTTTGTCATAAACTTGATCTTCAATCCCCAACAGTTCATTTTTATCTGCATCGATATTACTGTTGAAATCGTAATCGGCAATAACTTCATCAAGCACTTTTTTAACAATATTTTTCTTTTCTTTATATTTTAATTTATTCCATTTTGGATAATTTTCTTTCAACTTCTCTATAATTATTTTCCGTATATTTTTGTGATGCATATTTACCTACTTTAGTTTAGATTTTTTATCGAGATATTGCTATCCCCCTTTAAAAAAGATAATACTAAAACAGAGCATAATAATCAAGTATTTTTATCGATGTAAGTACTTTTTGTTTGTGCACTTTGTACACAATACATATATTTAAATTATATATAAGGGTAATCATTCAGAATTTAATATCGATTTTGTATATAATTTATTGATATATTGTGCATTTTGGCGTATTTCTCAACATCTTTTTGTAGACATAATACCTCCTCTATTGTTGGGGTGAAAAAAGAACGTCTCCTGCTGGAAACCTCTTTGAAATGAGAATGCATACCCTCCTTTTTTTAGTCCTGAAAATATGTGTCAAAATCCTCAAAAGCTGATTCCATCCTCTCCAGGGCAGAGAGGGCCTGATCTTCCTTGCGCAGAGCCAGGGAAGCCATTAAGGCGTTTATCAGGCTCATGGGTGCGGTATAGGATTCAAAAAAGCTGGGAAGAGAGGTAGGAGCGGTCATGGGAATATCGGCCAAGTGGGTCAAGGGAGAGAGCATGCTGTCGGTAATGCCCACCACGGTTGCCCCTTTGCTTTGTATTTTCTTGGTTAAGTCGATGGTCAGTTGGGTGTAGCGGCGAAAGCTGATGCTGATAAGGACATCCTCTGCTCCGG
>JAWOGM010000060.1:0-11539 GCA_046496795.1 Thermoplasmatota archaeon | reverse complement strand
GAGAAACTTCAAATCAAGATGGAGAACATGGAATGCCTAATACTGGAGGAGGAGGAGGGGGAGGAGGATTTACAGGAAATAATAATGCGAAAGGAGGAATTGGAGGTTCTGGAATAATTTTAATTCTCAAGCCTCTTGATTTTACTGATGGAGGTTTTTATACAATCAGTAGTCAAGAAGTAGCTTTACCTACAAAACCAACACTTACTAGTCCTTCGTACAACGCCAATATAAAGGATACTACACCAACCTTTCAATGGACTAATGGTGAAAACCATGCAAACGTTTCTCTTATCTTGAGTACGAGTCCTGATTTTTCCTCTGAGCATATTAATATCTCATTAAGTAGTGATACAACAAGTTATACAACACCAGCGGGAAACGCGTTAACCGAAGGGCGATGGTATTGGAGGGTTGTTGCAAACAACAGCCAAGGAACCAACTCATCAACAATATTCAGTTTTATTGTAGATACCACACCACCACACCGTGTTACTCTTGATTCACCAGCAAATGACAGTAGTACTGATAGTAATGCTGTAACTTTTAGTTGGCTTTCAACTAGTGATAATACCACAAACACTACTGATGTTTCAGGTATTAAATGGTATCAGCTACAGGTCGATACTAACAATGATTTTTCAAATCCATTAGTTGACGCAAATACGTCAAATAGTGCAACTCTTAGTTTAACTCAATCAGTCACCGGTAGAGTATTCTGGCGCGTCCGTGCATGGGATAACGCAGGAAGTCCAGGAGCCTGGTCAGAAGTTTGGAATCTAACTATTTTTAGTTACACATTGACAAGTAGTGAATCAACAATTCAGATTAAAAGAGGAGAAAGTGGCTCTACCAAAGTAAACGTTAGTAGAGTATTTGGAGATATCGAAAATGTAACCTTGAGTTATTCATGGGTTGGAAGTGTTCAACCAAATGGGATAACAACAAGTTTTAGTAAAGAAAAATCATTAGTCTCCTTTGATTCAACTGTCACATTTACAAGTACTGGAAGCGCTACAACAGGATCATTTACGTGCATAATAAATGCTACAAGTGAATCAGGAATCAACAGATCACTTACTCTTTCAGTGACTGTTTATAGTATGTTATTTTCCTTAGATGCTTATCCTCGTTCTCTTTCTTTAATTCGAAATGATGTTTCTTCAGTAACTTTTTCAGTAAGTTTTGATCAAGGAGCACTAAATGATGTGACTCTCTCAGGTTCATGGATTGAAAATGATCCGAGTGGCGTAACTCCCACTTTTAGTGTTACAACAGGAACACCAAATTATGATTCAACAGTAACCTTTACCACTACAAGCTATGCATCAGCAGGCTCCTATACATATAGAGTTACTGCAACATCTGCAGGACTTTCAAAAATTGTTAATATTTATATTGAAATTGCTACAACGATGACGCTGACTCTTGTTACAGATTCAGAATCTTATGAAAGAGGACAAGAAATTAGTATTAGTGGAACAGCAAAGGATCCTAATGGAAATAACGTACAAAGTGGAACTACTACAATAAACATACAAACAAAACAATACAATCAAAACATCACTACTCCCATCACCAACGGCCAATACAACACAAACTACTACATAACATTTGACAAACCCCTAGGAGAATATACCTTGACCGCGACAGGGACCGACACCAAAGGCCACACCACCGAAACTCCAGCCACCACAACACTAATCGTTAATGATCCTGAAATCTATGACCACTACCACCTAACAATCCTTAACCCAACATCAAACCAACTCTACAAACGAGGAGAGACCATACCCTTCACAGTAACACTCACCGACAACACCAACAACAGAATACAAAACGCAGCAGTAAACGCCTACCTCAGCACCGGAGAAAAAATAACATTCACTGAAGCATCCGCTGGTACCTACACCACACGATACAACCTAGGTTACGATTTTCCCACTGGGACAATAAACCTCTACGTCGAAGCAAAGATAATAGAAGAAGGAAAACTCAAAGTCGGATTCAACTACATCGAATTCACCGTTGAACCCATCACCCCACAACTCCAACTCATCACACCCAAACCCGGAGACATCCTCCAAGCAGATCAAACCATCATCATACAAATAAAAGCAACCTATCCTGATGGGACACCCGTCAACGACGCAATCATAAAAGCCTACACCGCAACCAATGATGAACTCATATTCCGACTCACCACCACACCAGGAACATACACTGCAACCTACACACCTACTAAAAAAGACATTGGCACCTGGACATTACAAATCAGCATACAAGACAGCTACGGCAACATGGTCACACTATCCGCAATACAAACAGAAATCGTCCACTCGCACCTGCAAACACTACTCATCCGATACTGGTGGATAACAACAATCATCATCACATTCCTCAGCCTACTCATCACCTACACCATAATTACACGACTACGAATACAAAAATTCAACAATATAAAAAAAGAACTTTATCACCTTGAAAAACTCAAGAAAAAAAACGCAATCAACTATTTCTCACAAGGAGAAATAACCCGAGAGACCTATGACAAACTCACCCAAGAATACGAAAGCAAAATAGCAAAACTATCAAAAAAAGAACGACTGCTCTCAAAAAAAATACAAAGAAAAAAAAGTAGATTTAATAAATATGAGATTTGGATAAAATGGAAAAAAAAACTATTAGACATCAAAAAATAATTCCTATCATAATTTTATCAACCGTACTACTTAGTAGTATTCAATCTATCTATGGGCAACTAGAGGTACATGATGAATTCACTGTTGAAATAAACCCACAATCACTTACAATTCCTGCAGGGGGTACAGGCACCTCAGTTATTTATGTTAATTTTTCTTTGACGATTTCTGAATCTATTATACTTCAGGGAGATTGGATAGGAAATCAACCTCAAGGTGTTTTAACATCCTTTTCAAAAACCCAGGATCACATCTCATTTATAAGTTATCTGAATTTCTCAACATACAACCAAGAATTTGGACAATATATCTATCAACTGAGCATTACAGGAGAAACTATCTCATTTAGCAAACATATCTATGTCAATATCAGCAATAATAACATAATTAATTTTCAAACTGATAAACTACAATACGAAAAGGGAGAACAAATTGATATTAGTGGGAATATTTCACTTTATCCACAAAGTAACATCGATTTTGCTGACACTGTCTCTATCACATTACAATATGGAGATTGGAAACGATGTCTAACCACGCAGATGAAAAACACGACATTTGAATATTCTTATAATATCTCGTATGGAGATCCAGAAGGAAACTGGAATATTGCTATCATAGGAGAAGACATTCACGGCAGACAGATACAAACAAATGGTACAATTACTGTCAATATCCCATCAGATAAAGTACGATATAAAATAGTTTGGTTTTCTCCCCCCAAAGGTGCAATATATAGCAGAGGATCAACTATTGATATATCAGTTTATATTACTGAAGATAACGTCGGAGTAAAAAATGCGATAACAAGACTTATTCTTCCAAATTTGGAGGAGATTAACCTTACTGAAATAACACAAGGATATTATAAAGAGTCATATGTAATTCCTTTTGATATATCATCAGGACCTTTTGTTTTAACAGCAGAATGTGTCTATACCAATGGTACAACTCTAAAAGTTGGTGGAAGTACGACATCAATTACAATTATACCAGCAACAATACAAATCGATTTAATTGAACCAACATCTGATCAATTCGTAGTAGGAGAAACAATAGATATAGTACTTGATGTCACCTATCCTAATGCAAGTACTCTTCAAAATGGTACCATTCAAGCTGTTATTTTCAATGATATTATACCGTTACACAAACAAGAGAATGGTCTCTATTCAGCGTCCTATACAATTAAGGATGAACATACAGGTAGTTTTTTCATTAGTTTTACTGCCAAAGATATCTATGATAATTCAGCATCTTTTGATCACATCATCCATCTCAAAGAGATTAGTGTATATTCTTTTCCACTTACCACTTTTATTATCGTTTCAATAATAATATTACTTATCGCTAGCAGCCTTTATTATTCAAAAAAATATGTCTCAAGTCAACATTATAAAAATGTTGAAGATGAAATAAAAGAAATACAAAAACTACAAGACGAAGCAGCAGTAAAATACTATAAAACGGGATCAATAACCAGACAAACTTATGATCTCTTAAGAAAAGATCATACAGAGCGTCTTGAAGAACTTAAAAAAACCAATAAAAACCCTTTGTTTACAAAAAGTGTAAAAAAGAAAAACATATAGAAGGTATCCCATGCTTAATGAGCCAGACATTGTAAAAAAATTACGACAACTCGACCAATTAAAAAAAGTTAGCTCTAACCAAGTAATTAGTAATCAAAAATTAGAAGAATCACCAAGCCCCAGCATTCTGAAAGTAAAAAAAGATGACTATCTTAAAAGTTATCTGTTTGACTGTTTATTAAGAACTATCCCTGATTCAATTTTTTTTAAGGATAAAGAAGGGCGATTTATCGAAGTTAGCGAAGCAAAAATACATCATCTTGGAATTGAAAAACACAATATCATCGGAAAAACTGATTTTGATTATTATTCTTCTGAAGATGCTCAAAAAATGCGTAACGATGAGCTCTATATTATGCAACATGGAAAAATAATAAAAAAAACAGAACATATCAAAAGAGGAGATGGTTTGGATACATGGAATTCTGTTATCAAAGCTCCATTTTATGACAATGAAGGCAATGTTATTGGAATCCTAGGTATATCTCGAGATGTCACCAAAGAAAAAATTTCAAAGGAAAAACTTGTAGCATCGGAACAGAAATTTCGAGCAATCTTTGAAAATTCTGCAGTAGCTTTTACTATCACTGACGAAAAAGAACGCATTACCTCGTGGAATACCTATGCAGAACATCTTCTCAATATGAATAAAAAAGATCTCTTTTTGCTACCTGTAAAATCATTATATCCACCAGATGAATGGGAAAAAATTCGGTTAAAAAATATACGACAAAAAGGAATGCAACATCGACTAGAAACAAAAATATTGCGAAAAAATAAAGAACCCTTAGATATTGATATATCCCTAAGTGTTGTACGAAATTATAATGATTCTATCGTTGGTACAATAGGTATTATTAAAGATATTAGCCACCGTAAAAAGGCTGAACAAAGAGTTAAAGAAGCAAATAAAATGCTACAATCTTTTAATTATGAGTTAGAGGATAAAATAAAAGAACGAACCAAAGAAATTGAAGCACTATTAATAAAAAAAGATGAATTTATTAAAAATCTAGGCCATGATTTAAAAACTCCTCTCACGCCTCTAAATTCACTTCTGCAGTTAATTCTCCAAAAAGAAACAAATGAAAAATCAAAAGAACTCTTAGAAATTTGCTTACGAAATGTAAACTATATTACAAATGTAGTGAAAAAAACTATTAATCTTGTCATACTAGATTCAACATCATATGCTTTTGACTTTGAAAATTTTGATGCCACAAAAATAATCGATAATGTAATCCAAAAAAATTTCTCTGGTCAAAGAGAAAAAATAATCCAAATATATAACACAATCACAGAAAAGTTAATAATAAAAGCAGATTCTTTGCGTTTCGAAGAATTAATTAATAATTTGCTAAGTAATGCAGTGAAATATTCCAAAGATAATACAAAAATTATTATCGATGCCAAAACTAAAAATGATTTAGTTACTTTTTCAATTAAAGATAAAGGACTCGGTATGACATCTGAACAGATAGAAAAAGTTTTTGATGAGTTTTACAAAGGAGATGAAAGCCGAAATGATTTTCATAGCAATGGACTTGGTATGTCAATTTGTAAACGTATCGTAGATAGACATGGAGGGACAATATGGGTTGAAAGCCAAGGCCTTGGAAAAGGAAGTACTATTTATTTTACAATGAAAAAAGGATAGTGAAAATATGGATAGTAAGAATAAGAAAAATAAGAAGTATGAGGGAAATTATGAAAAAAAAACTTTTAGTAGTAGATGATAATCAAGACGTCTGTATCACCATAAAATATATTTTTGAGGCTAATGATGAATATGAAGTGTTTACCGTTGAAAGTGGAGAAGAATGTCTTGACTTTCTAAAGACTCATATACCCAACGCAATCATCCTTGATATAATGCTGCCGGGTATCGATGGATTAGAAACTTATGAGCGTATCAAAGAAAATAAAGACTGGTCAAAAATACCTGTTTTATTCTTAACAGCGCGAGATGATAATTTTATCGAGGGTGCAGGTCGTTTTCTTGGGGATGATTTTATTGAAAAACCATTTGATACGTCCGATTTAAAATTTAGAATAGAGCGTGCTATTGAAGATACCAAATAATACAAGATTATATTTTCTATTCTGGGGATAAATGCAAATCATCATTATCGGGATTGTTCTCTACAAACCTCATCAGGAGATAACAAAATACCATTATTTGTAATCTGCATTGGAACAATCTTTTGTGAATGAGGACAACCACGTAGTTTATAAATTTCTACACCTCTCGTGCGTTGTTTGATGCCTTGAAAATTATAAAAAACAAAAATACCATCAGCCAAGAATTCTTCAACACCAGTATTAGAAAAACGACGTGGAGCCTCTGATGATTCTGTAACCATAAAAGTGGTAATATCCATGTGTTCAAAATATCTAAAAAGCTGCTCAATATAGATTCGGTATTGCCGTATTGTCCCAGAAAAGGCTGTTTCAATAGCAGAAATCGAATCTAATGTGAGTAAACATGTATTGAACCCTGGAGGAATAAAATCAAGGACTAAATCAATATCCACTGGCAGAGTCCCACTTGCTTTTTCTAATAAAGCCTCAATTGAACGAGCCAAACGTATTGGCTGCAGTCTTTTTAAAGAGATTCTTCCCTTCCCATTAGCTCTTAGAATAATCTGATCTGGATTTTCATCTATTGTTTCTAGGTTATATCCAAACTCCTGCATATGACTTCGTAAGCGTTCTGGTCGTTCCTCCATAGATAAAAATACACAGTCATGACCCTCAGATGCCTTGTTATATATAGTTTGTAAGCAAAAAATGGTTTTTCCGCATCCTGGTCCACCAGCGACAATAATATTTGATCCTGCAGGGATTCCTTTACTTAAAAGAGAATCAAAGCCATCGATTCCAGTAAACAACCATTTTAGAGGGTTAACACTCTTTTTTTCCTCATGTTCTTGCTCAACAATCAATTCAGAAACTAATCCTTCTTTCTCATCATCTATAAGATTTATTTCAGAGGACTCCTCTCTTTCATCATTTAAGAGAGCTTGTGAATTATTTTCCATACTATTTGATGGGACAGATATGGTAGTAAATGATGAAGCAGATGACAAAGATTTATCTATTTCAGGAAAATCTAAAACATAGTGAGGAAAGGGTGCAGTTTGTAAAAATTCTGGAAATGGAGATCCCTTTTTACTCTCTGATGCTTTTTTTGAAAGGTTTATTGATGAAGGATATTTAAAAAAACCACTATCTTTATCTCTTGTTTTATTATTTTTTACTTCTTCTAAAAGAGAATCAACCTTAAGAATCGTATCAATATGCAGATCAATAAGCTGCTTGACTTCTTTTCTATCTTTTTCATATTTCTCATTAGTGATTTGTTCTACCTTTTGAATGACTTCTTTATGAGAATCAATTTCTTTTTGTATATTTTCTTTTTCCCTTTTTGAAGGTTTTTTTAATGATTTAAACCATAAACCAATACGATACCAGCTTTTTTTTGGAGCTTTCGTTGATCGAGATAAAGGGTTTTTTTCTACAGATGAAGCTATTTTTTTTGTTTTTGATGCCTGTTTCTTTATTGATAGGGCTTTACTTCGAACCGTTTTTTTTGTTTGTTTGACCGAGTTATTCTTTATTGATTTTTTATTGGAAGTTTTTTTAGACGATTGACAAATAATTAAAATTAGAAAAAAAGCTACAACTTTGTTTAATAATAACTCATCGTTATGCATCCTAATCCCTTATCCAATTTGGTATAAGTAAGTTATAATTAATATATTTTACTATATTATAATCGACAGTGGCGCATTACACTGTGATTAGATAGATTATAATAAGTCTGTAGCATTTAATAATATTCTTAAAACCAAATAGAATAAAAACAATTAAGCGACAATTATTTATACGAGTTTTTTCCTATAACTCATTAGGGGTATTATAGATTATGAAGAAAAGAATCATATTTGTCGTTTTGTCAATAATGTTTTTAGTGTTGAGCTCAACAGGACATTCAAGTTTTGTGAAAAATAATTATGAGTTTGATTTTGACCCTCTCGTAGATATTGAAGTAACGGTTGAGATTAATACAATTCGGTATTTAGAGGATGAATCTTCTCAGAGTACACAAGCAATATCAACGGCAAAAAATCGCCTTAGACTTTTTTTCGAATATACTAAGTGGCAAATAAACAAAAATAGATTTACAGATGAAAAACCAAGTATGTATGTAAAAGTGTTCATCAACAATGTAGAGTTTACAAGCCCAGTGTATCATGATACCTACTATGTGTATGATGCTAATTTTTCAGCAACACTCGATGTTCCAGATGATGTTGAATTTGTTGATATAACCATTCAATTGTGGAAAAAAAATATTGATGAGGATATACTTTTAGATATAAGTCCAATTAAAGAAGAATATGAAGCAAATATGATCTATAGTATTGCAACTGGTCATTGGACTGGTGATGATTACCTTGGCGATAAAAGTGGATATGGACGGTTAAATGGATGTGATGATGGTTCAGTGTATAAAAACGAGGGTGATTGTGAAATCTGGTTTAATATATACCAGAATACATATGATGATAGCGGTATTCCCTATTGGATGCAGGTTTATGTTTATGGAATAGATCCTATGCAGAACAATACAGGAATTGATTATAATGGCAATGGCATTCCTCTTGAATGGGAATGGAAATGGGGATATGATCCTTTTGAATATGTAGATCAGAATACTCTTGATCCTTCAGGTGATGCGATTACAAATTATGAAAAATATCTGACAAGAGATTATGGGTCAGATCCATTTAGAAAAGAAATATTCGTTCAAATGGATGTAATGGAAGAAGGTCCAAATGGTGAAAAAACACAATTTCCCGATGGGGGGATTGAATTATTAACAACCGCTTTTAACAGGCAAAATGTTGTATTGCATCTTGACACAGGTAGAACAGTTCCCTTTTATGAAGAACTCAATTGGTCAGAGATAAGAAATATCTATCATAATTATTTTATTATTGATGAGGAAGAACGATGGCGTGAAAATGTTTTTCATTATGGATTAATTATTTATGATGTAACTGAAGGAACTCCGCCTGGTTTTGCATTCTATAAAAACGCATTCGTGGTAGTAAGTCAAGCAATGGAAGAGTACCATAAAAGCCCTTTTTTAAGCTCTCGTGAAGTAATTTATGCAAGTGCCTTTATGCATGAATTAGGTCACACGTTTGGGTTTTGGCCCATTCCAGGACATAACCGCCGAAGTATCTATCCATGGCAATTAATGTACTGGCGAAATCTTCCGTACAACTCATGTATGAACTATGGCTGGATGTACATAATAGTGGATTATTCTGATGGTTCTGGGGTAAGGCCAGATATAGATGATTGGCAGAGAATAAATTATCATTATTTTAAATCGTAAAATCTAGTGAATATTTGTATAAAATAAGAGTGTAGTATACAAGTAGCATGAGGATTTTTTTATTCATAGGAAATAAAAGAAGGGTTTTTCCTATAATTTTTCGCTTTTATCGCAATACCTGAGAAAAATTTTAATAATTGTATAAGATGATGATAAAAATTATTAATCTATTTAAATGATAAGTATATTTAATTAGAGTGTGCTAATGAAAAAAAAAACTAAAAAACCTTCATTGAAATCTATTGCTGGAAAACAAATCGATAAATTTCATCAATATGCAATAAAAAGTCATACTGGGAAAAGAGTATTGGCCAAAATTTATAGAAGTGAATTTCTGAATTTTATTTCAAAAAAAATTGATTCATTTAAAGATTATAAACTTATTGAGGAGATAAAAAACAACCCTATACCTAATCATGTAGCAATTATTATGGACGGTAATCGGCGTTTTGCAGAAAACTTTCAGCTTATTCCCGAGGCAGGACATATCATAGGGGGCGATAAAATTGAGGATGTCCTTGATTGGTGCTTTGAATTAAACATTAAATGTCTTACTGTCTATGCATTTTCAACCGAGAACTTTAATAGGGATGAAAAAGAGGTTTCAACTCTTATGAATTTATGCAGAGATGAGCTTGATAAAGCAGTCAAAGATCCAAGGGTTCATAAAAACAAGGTTCGAATTCGGGTGTTAGGCCATATTGATTCGCTTCCAGAGGAAACAAAAAGATCAGCTGAGAATGCTATGGCATGCACACAACAATATGATGATTATTTTTTTAATATTGCCTTAGCATATGGCGGAAGAGAAGAAATTATTCGTGCTATTCAGCAAATCGCAGATGATGTAAAAGAAGGTAGGCTTTCTGTTGAAAATATCTCCCAAAAAACAGTGTCATCTCGTTTATATACTAACGGTTTACCTGATCCTGATCTCATTCTCCGAACATCAGGGGAGGAACGGATTTCAAACTTTCTTCTTTGGCAGCTTGCATATTCAGAACTTTATTTTTCTGATGTGTTTTGGCCTGCTTTCGAAAAAAGAGATTTTCTTAAAGCAATCCGTAGTTATCAGGAAAGAAAAAGAAGATTTGGAAAATAATTTACAAAGAAATATCTATTCTTTTTTTTCATTTTCCCGATATTTTATTTCATATTCGTTTTCTATTTCTTCTATTTCTTTTGCTATTTTTGCAAGTTTTGCAAATTGCAAAGACATGAAATAAAAAATTAACCCTAGACCAATAAAAATTATTGAAAAAGCAAGAATTGAACTTATCAAGGTCACATGAAGTTCAAATAATGGAACTAAAAAATTAATAATATAAACGAGAGCAAGGATTAGTCCTATTGTTATTAATAATTTTGATAAAAATCCTGTTTTTAAATCACTATGTGCTGATATTGTTCTTGTTTTTTTAATCATCAGAGGCTTCCTTGCCTGCTAGATTAAGAGCATTTTCAACTTTGCTTTGAAGTTCATTGAGTTTTTCTCTTGTTCTTCCTTCTTGTTTTTCAAGAGTCGTTTTTCGAAGTTCTAATGACTCTTTGGAATTAGAGAGTTCTTTTTTAATTTCATTTTTTCCTTTTGTTTTAATTAAAATTGCACCAACGCTTTTATAGATGGGGGTTTTGTCGGTAGTATTTTCTATTTCTTTTAATGCCTCTTCTGTTTCTTTTAATTGAAGTTCTATTTGTTGACGTTGTTGAGCTATCATCTGAACTTGTGAGCGCACTTGTTGCAATCTTTGTATTTGATCTTGTAATTGTGGTGGTATTCCTTCTTGAACCATTTTCTCTTTCACCTGTTTAGCTGTAATAGAGGGTTTTGTTTT
>JAWOGM010000034.1:0-9255 GCA_046496795.1 Thermoplasmatota archaeon | reverse complement strand
TTTTCTTTTCTATTTCTTCTAAATCCTGGAGAAGTTGTGTATGTTGATTTTTTAGTTCTTTTTTTGTATCATAAAGTTTGTTTTGTTCGGTTTCATATGATGTTATTTGTTGTGAGATTTCTGCTATTTGGTTTTCTATTTCTTCTTTCTTTTTATATGCTATTTTTGCTTTGGTTTCATACAGTTTATCTTTGAGTTCTTTATAGCGATAGGCTTCATCTCTATCTTTTTTTAATTGACGGGTTTGACTGGTAATTTCGTTTAAAATAATTTTAACTCTATCAAGATTTTTTTCAACATCTTGTTGTTCTTTTTCTGCTTTTTTTATATCAGCATCAAAGATGCTTATTCCCGCTACATCATCTATGATTCTTCTGCGTTCAACAGATCCCATTTTAATAAAGTTTGTAACATCACCTTGTTTGACAATATTGTATCCATCTCCTGCTATGCGTGCATAATTAAGAATGTTTATAAACTCAGTATAAGTAGCCGCCCTTTCATTGATATAATAATAGCTGTAATAATTATCTGGATCGTTTTTTAGGGGAGCACGTTTAATCATTCTTGTAAGTATAACTTCATCAGATTCAATAGGCATCTTTCTTGATTTATTATCGAAAACAAGAGATACCCTACAGAACTTTGCAGGGTTTTTTTGTTTTTTTCCTCCGTTAAAAATTAAATCAGTTAATCTGCCGGCCCGCATAACTTTTGAGCTTTTTGGACCTAAAACAAACAATATCGCATCAACAATATTGCTTTTCCCTGAACCGTTTGGGCCTGTAACAGCAGTGAATCCTTGGAAAAACGGAACCGTAAGTTTTTTACCAAATGATTTAAAATTTTCCATCTGGACTTCTTTTAGGTACAGTTGCATCCCTTCCTCTATTCAAATATTGCATGATCCATCTAATATACTCTATACATCCCATAAAGGATAAACAAAAAACTGTATATATAATTTTGGAGATAATTACCTAGTTTACGAATGCAAAAAGAGTCTGTATAGATATTTTATTACACAGTACACAGGTTTTTATTAAACATTTAAAACAATAATAAAAAGTGCCGCAGGAGGGGATCGAACCCTCGACATCACGGTCTTCAGCCGTGCACTCTCCCAAACTGAGTTACCGCGGCATAATAAAAGATATTATGCTCTAAGAATACTATCTATTTTATGGTTTTTATAATATCATTTATGACTTCGTTCATCTCTTTTAGTTTATTTTGAAGTGCAGGAAGTGTTTTCGCAACGTTTTTTGTTGTGACAGCACCTTGTGGTGATGGTTCAATTAACCCTTCTTGCTCTAAGATGCGTAACGAATACCTTACCATATGTTGAGGATGTTTTGTTAGTTCAGAGAGTTTAATAATTCCAGCGGGTTCATTTTCTTTTAATACTTTAAGGATTTTTACATGTCTTTTTAAGATATCTAACTCTGTCTCAATAACATTTGTTAGGACAAATCTTTCTTTTTTTTCATATATCATTAGAATACCTCATTGAATGTATACATGTTAACACACGTAAATACTGAACGTATATTTACAATCTCTTTAAGATGGTTTCGGTGTTTTGAATAGTAAACTTCATAAAAAAAGATACTTTTCTTAGTACGCAATGTCAATGTATTTGATAACTAAATGGTTTGGAACATTTCTTTGTGATTCAGATAAAATACAAAAAAAGATGCTTTGTGATAAGGATAAAAAAAGTATTGTAGAACGTTTGATTAATATTGAAAATAATGCAATTCTTTTGGAAGAAAAAAAATTTGCCTGTGGTTTGGATATAATAGTTAATGAAAAACGATTACAACCAATAGGTGAGTATCGACCAGAAGATATTTGGTTTAAAACATTTATTTTAGAAGCAGAGGATTTTGGTTTTTCTCAAGATTTATTTCAGCAAGTTAGTATATATCTTGCTAAAAAACGAGTTAATCACCTCTTAAGTGCTAAAGATTTACAAATTATTCAGATGGTAAATGCACTTGATGATCTGATTCACACTTTAAATTTGTTATCAGAACGTTTACATTATTGGTCGGCTATTCCCGTTCCTGAGGAAAACATTTTACCTTTTAAAAAGCTGGTTTCCTATGTTGAAAATGAAATATACCGACTAGAGAAACAAATCGAAAAAGATATGCAGAATATTGCCCCAAATATTACTATTCTTATCGGTGGTTTACTTGGTGCCCGTCTGATTTCTCTTGCCGGGGGGCTTCAAAAGCTTGCAATGATGCCTGCATCAACAGTCCAAATATTGGGTGCAGAAAAAGCTTTGTTTCGTTTTAAAAAGGAAGGAGGTAAACCGCCAAAACATGGTGTCCTTTATCAACATACATTAATTAATAAATCAAATAAAAAATATAGAGGAAGAATCGCCCGCGTGTTAGCTGCAAAAATCATTATTGCTGCAAAAGCTGACGTGTTTACAAAAAATGATATTGCTCAAAATTTGGTTGATGATTTAAATCGTAGAGTTCAAAAGATAAAAAAAGGTAAATAGATATATAAGGGAATAATTATTGGTAGATGAATAACTATGATTTAATGGTAGAGAGGATATTTAAGGATGAGTGATATTAGATCAGTTTTACGTGATACCGGTGGGTTGTTTATCATCGTAGGATTCATCAGTCTTATTACTATAGTTGTTCCTCTATATTTTGGTGAATCTCAAGGAATCCACGCAATTCTTATCACATCCGGTTTTTTTATTTCTATTGGTATACCATTATATCATTTTTTTAAAAATGCAGATCAAGCCAATTTTAAGAGCGCCATGGTTACAGCTGCTCTTGGATGGTTATTTGTTTCTCTTATTGGTTGCATACCGTTTTTAATGATTGGATTTAATAAAAATGATCCTTTAATTACTATGGATTTTCTTTCAGCTTTTTTTGAGTCAATGTCAGGATGGACAGGCACTGGTCTTACAATGATAGAAAAAGAAAGTCTTCTGCCTTATACACTGCAGTTTTGGCGCTCATTGATTCAATGGGTTGGAGGCGTAGGTGTAATTGTGCTTACTCTTTCTATTCTTGCTAGGCCAGGAACAGGCTCCTATGTTCTTTATAGATCTGAAGGGAGAGAACAAAGAACCCATCCATCCATTATTTCTACAGTCAGAACAATATGGTGGATTTTTGTATTATATACCATTATTGGTGTTGTTATATTAACAATTATAGGTATAGCTACAGCAGATGGAATGGATTTCTGGACATCTCTTAATCATGCAATGACAGCGATTGCAACAGGAGGGTTTTCTGTTACTGATAATAGTATAGTTGGTTTTGGCGCAATAACTCAGATTGTTGTTGTTGTATTAATGATATTTGGCGCTATTGCTTTTGCATCTCATTATAATCTTTTAAAAGGAAATGTAAAAAAATTTTTACGTGACACACAATTCCAAACGATGATTCTTCTCTTAGTAATTGGAATTTTTTTACTAACATTTATTAATTTTCATGATTCAGAGCTGTTTTATAAGGATAATTTTTTGTTATCATTTAAAGATTCAGCATTCCAATTTGTTTCAGCATTAACTTGTACAGGATTTGCCTCTGCAAATATTGCAGCATGGACTGAGTCAGCCAAATTAATTCTTTCTTCTGCAATGATTGTCGGGGGTGCTGCGGGATCTACTGCAGGTGGTATTAAATTATATAGAGCAATTCTGTTAAGTAAGGGAGCATCATGGAGAATAAAACGATCGATATCAACTCCTCGAAGAGTTTTCGTGCATAAACTTGGTGATAAAACATTATCAAAAGATGATGCAATTGAGTATATTAATGAATCAGCAATTATTTCTTTTATGTGGGTGATTTTACTCCTTGTTGGTGTTCTGAGCATAGCATATTATTTTCCAAAAGAAACCCTTGGAAATGTTATTTTTGAGGTATGCTCTGCTCAAGGAAATGTTGGCCTTTCCGTTGGAATCACTTCATATACCATGGAACCAATAGCAAAGATAATTCTTATTTTTAATATGTGGATTGGACGTCTTGAAATCATACCGATTATTGTGTTATTTAAATCAATATTTGGGTTGAAAAAAATTTTTAGGTAGATCTAATCATGTTTTTTTAATAACTCGAATTGTTCCTGTTGAAATTTTTTGACATATTGATCGAGTTGTGAAATAGCAGTAAGTAGTTTATAGATTTCTTCATCTTCTGGAGAAGGAGGGACTGCTCTGTCTGGGTTTCTTTCTTTCTTTTTATGAAAATCAGATTGTTCATATTGTTCTTTTAATACATTTCTTGCGTCTTTGAGTATTTTGATATTATTTGTGATCTCACTTAGTCTGCTCATAGTCGATTCCTCCACATATAGACATATAGTTGTTTACGATACTTTTTATGTATGTTAAAACAATGTTTCATTATATAGCTTTTGTGTAAAATTGTTTTTTTTATTTTGATTTTTAATTAAGATACTATAGATTAGTATGTTTTTGTTTTTCGTTTAAAAATGATTTCATTGTCATAGATGATAGTATGAATCCGATGATAGGGAATAGTAGATTGTTTTGTATCTAGAGATGCAGTATCTATTGAAACAATAGCATCACCATTGATTTTTCTTGTATTATCAGGAGCACCCCTATGTCTGTAATAAATCTCAAGTTTATCTATATCTTTTGTCCATTTTATCTCATTTAATATGGTTCTAAGATTGTTGGATATTTTTTTTCTTTTCAAAGCAATAGTATTCATCAAATAATTTAATTTAATATTATGGGCAATTTTTATTTCTAAAAACAAAAATAGAAAAATATATATCAATAAAATCGATACTTGTTTTAACCATAGGATGGGATAAGCATGCAACGAAATGAAAATATTTTTATTAAGCTGGGCATCAAAAAAAATTTTTCAACAGGTAGACTATCTCTGGATATTCAATTTGATACTTCTTCGGATAATTTTAAAAAAGAAAAAGATATCTATAGTTGGTGTCCAACTGATGAAGAATGGGCGTTTGCAAATGAAGCATTTGAATTACTATCAAAAGTTCAACCTTTAAGTGATACTGAAAGAAAAGCTAATAAGCAAAAAGATGTTGATAAAGTAGAGGAATATACTGATAAATCCGATGAGCATGACCTTGTGAATAGATTCTTAGAAAAAACTAAAAAAGTGTAATATAGAATAATCTTCATTCTTGGTTAGCAAAACCAGAAAAAGATTTATTAAGGTAATAATCCAGATTTGTTATAAAAATATCTTTTTATATCATAGATTGTATGTTTTGATATGATTTTGTAACGTGTTGTTGGGCATTGTTTTCAACAATTGGCCCATGTCCAGGATAAAGATGAGCAATGTCATATGTTGTAAGTCGTTTAAGTGAAGTAACAAGTGATTGGAAATCACCGCCATTCAAATCATAACGTCCAAAATCACCGTTTGCAAAAATAGTATCTCCTGAGAAAAGAACTTTTTCTTTTTGGTTATACAGACATATACTTCCAAGACTATGTCCGGGTGTATGTAAAATAGTTAATAGTTCATTTCCGCAAAGTAGCCTATCAGTGTCTGAAACGGGAAGGATGTTATGAATTTCTGGCATGGAGCATCCTAGCATTTGTGCAAAAGAGCTCTTTCCAGTTTTTAATCGATCTACAGCATTCTTATGTGAATAAATTTTTGCAGTGTTATTTGTTGCTTTTAAAATATCTAAGCTTCCTCCCACATGGTCAAAATGTTCATGAGTTAATACGATTTGTTTTATTAAAGAAGGTTCAAGTATTGTACCAATAGTTTTTATTAAATCTTTGCTGTAAACACCAGTACCAGCATCTATTATTGTCGGAATTTTTCCAGGGAGTAGATACACATTTGAATCGAAATTTTTTCCAGGGATTGTAAAAATTTGCATAGAGGCTTTGATATCAATTAATACAAATTAAGTTTTTCTAATTTTAATGATTTCTATTTTTTATTTTTTTTAAATAATAGTAAGAATTATATGGTCAATTATGTTTACCAAATCTTATAATGGGGAGTTTGAAAGTATGGCAGATGGAAATATTGTACATGTCATAGGAACAGGAACTATTGGAGAGCCATTAATAGGATTGCTCTGTGATGCACGAGATGAATTAGGAATTGATGAGATAACATTTTATAAACATAGTCCAAAACTTGAGGATAGACCCAAAGTTAAAGGACTAATTAACAGAGGAGCAAATCTTTGTGTCCATAAAGATCGGGTTTTAGAATTTCAGGAACTTGGAACTGATCCTACGTATAATGCTGAGGAGGCTATTAAACGTGCATCAGTTGTTATTGATTGCACACCCAAAGGTACAGGACTTATGAATAAAGAAAAATATTATAATAAATATAAAAACAAGGTAAAAGGTTTTATGGCTCAAGGTTCTGAGTTTGGGTTTGGAAAAATGTATGCAGTTGGTATAAATGATAGTGCCATTACTAAAAAAGATCAGTTTATTCATATTGTTAGTTGTAATACCCATAATATTGCAGTTATTATAAATACACTTGCTATTGAAAATAAAATAAATCATCTAAAAGAAGGAAGATTTCTCTGCATTCGTAGATCTAATGACATTAGTCAAGTCAAAGGTTTTGTACCATCTCCAGAAGTTGGTACTCATAAGGATGAAAAGATGGGGACACATCATGCCGTTGATGTTTATCATCTCTATAAAACATTAAACATTGATCTTAATGTTTTTTCGAGTGCATTAAAACTTAATACCCAATATATGCATTGCATCTGGTTTGATGTTAAACTTGACTATAACATAACAAAAGAGGAAGCAATACAACGTTTTATCGATAATCCTCGTGTTGCTATAACATATAAAAAATCATCAAATCTGGTGTTTTCTTTTGGTAGAGAACATGGTCATTTTGGTAGAATTCTTGATCAAACTGTTATTGTCGTACCTACAATTCATGTCATCAATGGAAAAGAGATCTTTGGATTTTGTTTTACACCTCAAGATGGCAATTCTATATTGAGTAGTATTGTTGCCACTGAGCGATTTTTATATCCTGACTCATATGAAGAAAAAATTAAATGTCTTGGAGCGTTTTTATTACAGGAAGTATAAATTTATATTTTCTTTTTTCTTTTTATATGTCTAATTATAATATATCACAAAATAAAAAGGAGTGTTATTAAAAAAAAGAGAAAAAAGGTATTATTCATACCCGCCAAGTTTAAGACTTGGATCACCAATTAGAACAAATCCATCAATGGTTTTTCTATCTATTTGGTCATCATTTACCCGCCCAAGTATATTGATATAATCAGTTATAGCCTGTGCATGAGCAAGACCAACATTCTCAATACCTTGAACAGCATAGGCATGAAATACCCGTGGTTCTATCCAGCCACCAAGTCCTTCTAAACAATTTTCATTGATATATCCATATCCTAAACCTGCCATGCCTGTGGTTGCAATAGAACCACCATTTTTCTTCAGTAGTAGCCATGAAGAGAAATCTCTGGGCACCCATTCCATTAACCAGAAATGAATAGGCCCTTGGGATGAATCTGTATTAAAATAGGCTTGAAAACCATATTTTCTGATACCATGAGGGATATATCCGATTGTTGCATTAAACTGTGCGTTATGACATCCACCAACTCCAACATAGGGGTATTGACCGCGATTACGCAATTTCCACATATCTGTCCAAGAAAGACCGGTTATCCATGTATCGCCATCATTGGGTGGGTGAGTTGACCAGGTTGAAGGGTTTCCATGTCCTGCGAATTGAATAAAACCAGCACCACCTGATATTGCTTGTACAACTGGAGGAACTCCGGTTAATGTCTCAAGAGATGACCAAATTTTTTCAACTGAAAAACCAGCATCGGTTAACATGTCAGCAATGTATCCTGTTTCAATCTCTCCTTCATAATAGGGGAGATGATTTGGAAAGGTATCTCCTGCTATCATTATCGCTTGTTTAAACCATGAATCATCTGCTTTGTTGCTTTCATATGAAATTATTTTATCAAGAACAATATCAAGTTCGAATCCATAATGAAAAGGTATTCTTCCCACAGATACGTCAGGATTAAAATCCATTACATCTTTATATGTTGGAACACCTGGTCGCCATTCCCCAAATATCAAATTTTCATTGGAATCCCAGTCTTCAAATTCAGTTCCATTATTTTTATAGACATCTGCAAAATAGAGATCAGACGAGTATCCTGATTCCCATCCATCATCATTGAAATTTCTAAATTCAGGAAGCCACCAATCCATTGTTTGTCTATACCGTCCACCTCCTAAAAGAACAAAAGTAATATCATGTTTCTCAATAGCATCTTTTATTGAAAGTTTGATTGATTCAGGTTGATTTCTTCCATCATAGTTTTCATATATGTCCTCAAGTGATTTTATAATGCAGCTTACACCTACGGATTGTTTATGTTCTATAAATCGACCAAAGTTTGGAATAAATTGTTGAGGAGTTATAATAAGCATATCATAAGGGTCCTCAATGATTGTTTGAGAAGTTTTTGGTTCAATATAGGCTATGGTTATTTTTATTTCTCCATCAGGTACAATTAGGAGGTTACCTGCGGGATGATATTGTGTATTTATTCTTATGTTTACTAATTGTTTTCGTCCTTCTTCCTTCCACAATCCAAAAGCATATGATATCTCATAAGGTTTTGTTGGATATAATTCATCACTGGTGTAAACTGTTTGACAAGCAACAATTTCTTTATTCACTTGGGCTGCATGTTCTGTGTTTAAAGGTATTGCTTGAGGAGCAGGTTGTATAGGATCTGAAACAATATATTCTTTAATATCATATTCAACATCTACATTTT
Source organism: Thermoplasmatota archaeon (assembly GCA_046496795.1). Classification (GTDB taxonomy): domain Archaea; phylum Thermoplasmatota; class E2; order DHVEG-1; family DHVEG-1; genus JAUWYM01. The sequence goes on along the minus strand of JAWOGM010000034.1, from coordinate 399 downwards.
TTATCTCTGTGCCTGGTTCAAAAGCAAATGTTTGTGTAATGACAGGTGTCATGGGTTTATCGCTATCCATTCGTACAGATGTCTGTTGTTTAATATTAACAGATACATAATTATCTGAAATTGAAAAAACAGGTTCTGAAATGGCAAGTGTACTTGTTTTTACTAGAGTTGGGTTTACATCAGCCTGTATAGCGATAGCTCCAAAACCAGATGCTATTAACGCTAAAATGATTACTATTGGAAATATTTTCTTCATATTTTATCCCATAGTATATTATGTTTTTTTACTATTACCGGCGCGTCGTCTATCGCGACGCGGCCGTCGGTCGGGTCCTCGAGTCCCGCGAGCAGGTGGAGCAGCGTCGTCTTGCCGCAGCCGGACGGACCGAGCAGACAGCA
>JAWOGM010000020.1:0-10133 GCA_046496795.1 Thermoplasmatota archaeon | reverse complement strand
CACTCGATTAAGCTTATTTTCTTTTATTTTTTCAACTATTTTTTTCTGAGTATCCTGAGAACAAGTATACAGGTTCTGCTCAGCAAAGATAACATTATCTAACGTTTTAGCATATTCAACAACAGCTGGGACATCTACATATGCTCCAATGTTTATACCACAATGACAGATAAACACACCAATACGTGGTTTTTCACTAGAGATATCTATTTCTTTTGGATAGGTTTTCTTTTCAACTATTTTATTTCGCTCAGATGAAATAATGCCCGTTGCTTTTGCTGCAGCACCGGATGATTCCATTACTGTCTCAGGGATATCCTTAGGACCTGAAAAAACACCGCAAACATAAACACCTTGACGAGTTGTTTCAATTGGTTTAAGTTCAGGTGTTTCTGAAAAACCAAACTCATTTAGTTTAATGTCTAGTTTTTGTGCAAGGTTTTTCGCGTTTTCATTTGGAGTTAAACCAGCTGATAAGACGACCATATCAAATTCTTCTTCACAAAGTTCTCCTTCTTCAGTTTCGTATTTTAAAATAAGTGATTTTGTTTTTTCATTTTCATTAATCTGAGATATTCTACATCTAACAAAACGTACATTGTTTTCATCTTTTGCTCTCTGATAATATTCTTCAAAACCTTTACCATAAGTTCGCATGTCCATAAAAAATATTGTCGGCTCAATAGAATGTAGATGTTCTTTTGCAATGACTGCTTCCTTAATTGAATAGGTGCAACAAACCGCTGAGCAGTAATTATTTCCACAAGCTCTATCTCGTGATCCTACACAAGTTATCCACGCAATCTTTTTAGGTTCTTTTTTATCTGATGGTCTTAGAATATGTCCTTGATAAGGACCCGATGCTGAAAGCATTCTTTCAAATTCTAAAGAGTTAATAACATTAGGATATCTTCCATAGCCATATTCCCCTTTCATCTCAGATGGATATTTTTGATACCCTGGTGCAAGAATAACTGAACCAACATTTACTTCAATACTTTCATCTTTCATATCATGATTTATTGCATCTGCTTCACAGGTTCTAACACATTCTAAACACTCTACACACCCGCCACAGTTTAAGCATCTATTTGCTTCCTCTATTGCTTCTTCTTCAGAATACCCAAGTTCTACTTCTTTGAAATTATTCTTCCTTTCCTTCAATGGCAGCAGTCGCATAGGAACCATTTTTTTCTTTTTAACACCCTCAGTTGAAACCTTTGCCACAGGAAGTTTTTCGTCTCTGCCTTTCTTTAAATCCTGACTATTTAAATATCGATCAATTGAAATAGCTGCTTCTTTACCTGCAGCAATGGACTCAATTACTGTTCCAGCACCCCAAACAGCATCACCTGCACAAAAAACTCCTTTTATACTTGTCTCCTGGGTTATTCTATCAATTTTTATAGTACTCCAAGGAGTATATTCGAGTTTTCCTTTATGATTGGCAGTAAAAGAAAGAGGATCAACTTTTATACTACTATAGGGAGTATATTCTAAATCAACATCTCGTGATAAAAAACCAGTATCGACTTCCTGACCTATTGCTAAAATAATGGTATCTGCATCAATTGTAAACTCAGAATTGGGAATAGGTTCTATTTTTCTTCTCCCGCTTTTATCAACCTCATCTAAAAGTCTCATTTTTATACATTTAACAGATTTCACACGGCCTTTTTTATCACCTATCACTTCGATAGGTGATGTTAAATATTTGAATTTAACACCTTCACGTTCTGTTTCATCTATTTCCCATTCAGGCTCAGCTGGCATTTCAATTCTAGAACGGCGATATATAACTGTTACCTCTTTTCCACCAAGCCTAATCGCAGACCTAGCAGTATCAAGAGCTGCATTTCCACCACCAACTACCAGAACTTTTTTTCCAACCTTTGGTGCAATGTCACGGATACCTGTTAATTTAATTGCTTTAGAAGGACAAACTGTTGCACATTTACCGCATCCTTTACAAATATATTTTTGAATAATAGGATATTTTTTCTTAGGGTTTTTTCTCCCTTTCTTTAGACGAATAGCACCATAGACACATTCAGGGGCACATGCACCACATCCTACACATAAATCTGCATCAATAGTTGCTATAGGTGTTGTAATAATATGCCCAAGGTTTGTTTCTTTTAAAAAATTTATTGCTTGGTGAACACCTTCTAATTCCTCACCAGGTATCTGCATTTTTTTACCAATTTGTGCACCCACCGCTATTAAAACAGAATCGTAGCCCAGATTAAACAAATCAGGGATTGAAAAATCTTTACCAATAGCAACATTGAGTCTGACTTTAACTCCTAGAGCAAGAATATCAGATATTTCTCTTTCAAGTATTTCTTTTGGAAGGCGAAAAGCAGGTATGCCCCAACGTATCATACCTCCAAGTACAGGGGCTGCTTCAAAAATTGTGACATGATATCCTTTGAGAGCTAGATCATGAGCAGCAGTAAGACCTGCGGGCCCTCCCCCCACAATTGCAATGCTTTCTGCTCTACCTTTAACAGGGGGAACCTGGTAAGCAGGTATTTTTAACTCTAGGTCTCCGACAAAACGTTTTAAATAAGCAATACCGATAGGATCGTCTAATTCTTTTCTACTGCATGCTTCTTCACACGGCCGATGACATATTCTTCCACAAATAGATGGAAAGGGCAGGTGTTCTTTTATTAATTGTAACGCTTGATAAAATTTTCCACGACCGACAAGAGCCACATAACCAGGTGCGCCAACGTTTGCAGGGCAGGCATCTTTACAAGGTTGAACGCCACGTTTATCAATAGTAAAACTTAGAGGGACTGCTTGAGGATAGGGGATATGAACAGCTTTTCTTATTCCTAGTTCTTCATCAAATTCACTTGGTAATTCAACTGGACAAACATTTGCACATTCACCACATCCAGTGCATTTATCTTCATCAACATAGGTTGCTTTTTTCTTGATTTTTATTTTGAAATTACCTTCTTTCCCACTTAAATCTTCTATTTCAGAACAAGTAAAAAGTTCAATATTTGGATGACGACCTACCTCAACAAGTTTAGGAGATAAAATACACAATGAGCAGTCATTTGTTGGAAATGTTTTATCCAGCTGAGCCATAACTCCTCCAATTGCTGGTTTTTCTTCAACAAGATAGACTTTAAAACCAGAGTCAGCGAGATCTAAAGATGCCTGTATTCCTCCTATCCCACCACCAACTACAAGAACTGATCCAACTTTACTGTTTTTATTGCCCTTTTTAGTTGGTTTCTCGACCATCAATCTACCTCTCTATTCTATTTCTAATTTCTCCAACAATGTTGCTGGCTTTATCTTGTTTAATCTAAAACCTAGTTGGTTTTTATCTAAACCCATTGCCAAACCCAGAAGTTGTGGATAATACAGAACAGGAAGATCGTCATATTGTACATTAAACTTTGACTCTATCTTCTTTCTATTATCTTCATACATTATAGTACAAAATGGACATTGGGTTACAAGAGCATCCACTTTCTTTGCTGATATATTATCCAGTTTATGTTTTGCCATTTCAAGTCTGATTGAAAGTATATTATCTAACTTATTTTTCGCCATTTTAAGCGCTATATCCTCATCTACACCTAAAATAGAACCACCACAACAGTCAAGTTTATCTTTGTAGTCAATGAGATTTGCACCAGTTGCTTTTATTAATTCATCAAGTGTTTTTGGGTTTTCAGGGTCATCAAATCCATCATAAATATCTTTAGGTTTTAGATAATGGCAACCATAATGAACTGAAACACGTAATTTACTAATATCTCTAGATAGGTATTGTTTTATTTTTTTAATACCTATATCTTCATATAAAATACGATCAAAATGTCTAATTTTTACTCCTTTTTTAAATTCTTTATCATATTCTTTAAGTTCCTCGTTTATTTTATCTCTCAGTTCCTTATTGTCTGATAAATGTTTATTTGCTTCTGTTAAAACACCTGTACATGCATTACAAAGAGTGCAGATTTCAAGGTTTTTTTCAGCAGCGACTGCTAGATTTCTAGCAGCAATGCTAAGAGCTGTTTGAGTACTAGATGATTTAACAGGAAAACCGCAACAAGAAAAATCATCAACATCAACCAGGCTCATACCAAGTTTTTTAGCAACGTTTCTTGCAGATAGTTCATAATTCTGACTTCTAACGGGAATAGTGCATCCTAAAAAAAGAGCATATTTCACTTTATCACCTTCTTTAGACTGCTTTTATCAATTATTTTAACAACATCATCAAACTTCTTTTTCACAGGCGGCAGACCAAGTTTATCTCTTTTCTTATTATCAAAATCTTCAACTTCATAAAGTCGACCATGCTCACCAAGAAGCCGAGCTTGCTCCTTAAAAGCAGGGTGAATATATCCTTCTCGTACTGCTATATTTTTTAAAGCAGTCATGATATCTGTGAGTTTTACATCCTGCGGGCATCTATCGTAACAAGTATAGCATTGTGAGCAAAGCCATACAAAATCACTTTTTAAAACACGCTCACGCATACCTAAAAGGACCATTCTTATAATTTTTCTTGGATTATAAACATCATCCAAAACTCGCACTGGACAACCAACAGTACAGGTCCCACAAGAAAAACAATGCTTAATATTTTCTCCCCCAATTTCTTTTGCTACTTCTAATTTGAAATTAGGATCTAATTTTTTTGAATCAATCATACCTATTTTTCCTCCTTTTTTGATTGTATAGATGTTAACCCTTTCCAAATTAAATCCTCAATATTTCTAACAGCAATTGTTTTACCCTCTGTTTCAGAGATTTCCTGAGCTGCTTTTTTCAACGTTGTTTCACAAGTTGGACAGGAAGTAACAATAATATCAACTCCTGTGTCTAGTGCTTCTCGAATTCTTTTTTTAGCAATATCATTTGAGAGTTCTTGATCAGTCATTAGAATTCCTCCCCCTCCACCACAACAAGAGGAATTTTCTTTATTGTTTTTCATTTCAACTATCTCTATACCAAGTTTTTCAAGAATTTTTCTAGGCTCATCAATTATTTTTAATCCTCTTGAAAAATCACAGGGGTCATGATATGTTACTTTCATGTTTAACTCTGCTTTTGGTAGTTTTTCAAGGATTACTTGAAGAACATGTTTTGCTTTTATTTCGTATCCTTCCTTTAAAAAAATGGTGCATGTTGGACAAAAAGCTACTGCATCTTTATATGGAAATTTTTTCTTAAAATCCTTTTTATGATTTTCATACTCGCCTTTGAAACCTAATACTTGCATTGGAAATCCACAACAAATTTCTTCATTGATAATAGGCTCTATTCCAAGTTTCTCTAAAATTTTTATATATTTTTTTGTCTTATTGGGTCGACCTAGGTATTGACATCCTACAAAAAGAGGTGTTTTCCCCTCTTGACTTTGAAAAATAACCTCTTTATCTCCATAAATATTACCAGTTTTTTTGATGTTTTCTATTATATATTTATGAGTATCTGATGAAAAGCCTTTATCTACTAGTTCGGCTCTTGCATTTTCTATTATTTCTAAAATTTCAACTTTTGATGGACATTTATCAAGGCAATCCCTGCAGAATGTACACCGGAATAGTTTATCAGCTATATACTGTGAAGGCTGTAGATCACCGGTGAGAAGTCCATAGCTTATGATTACTTTACCTCGGGCCCCATCAGTATCCCATTGAATTTCTTTTATCACAGGGCATTTTTCAAAACAATATGCACATCGGATGCACATATTCATTTGTGTTTCATATTTTTGTAAATATTTGCTTTGTGGTTCTGACTTATTTGTCAAATTTAATCCCTCAAATTAGATTTTAACTATTATTTTGTGACCTGGTAGCGAAGTGGTGTTGCAGTAAGCCAATCATCTGGGCAATCCATTAATTTATTTGGATTTAAGATATTATTAGGATCAAGTGCTTTTTTTATGGCTTTCATCATTTCAAGCGAGTCTTTTTTCTCCTCTTTAAATGATGGTCCTTTAGAAAAACCAATGCCATGTTCCCCAGATGTGGTTCCACCAATCAACTGAACATAATCATACACTTCTTTAACCGCTTTTTTTGCATCCTGCCATTGAGACTCTTTTGTTGTATCCATTAGGATTTTTGTATGAATAAGCCCTGCTCCACAATGGCCATATGCACTCATCACAACATTATTTTTCTTAGCAATAATATGTATCTGTTGAATTGTTTCAGCAACTTTTGACATTGGAACTGCCATATCATCTGCAAGAGCCGTAGTAAAAAGACCTTCTGCATATTTTGAAAGAGAGGGGAATAATTTTTTTCTCCCTTCATAGAGACGTTTTATTTCAGCAGGATTATCTGTTACTTGTATGCCTGTTCCATTGTGTTTTTCACAGATTTTTTTTATCTGCTCTATTTCATAATCAACTGATTCTTTGATCATGCCGTTACATTCAAAAATTACTATTGCAGCAACATCAGGAAGTCCTAAATTGAGTGCATTATTAACAGCGGTTATTGCGATATTATCCATAAGTTCAAGCATAGATGGTGTTATCCCAGATGCAATGGTTTCAGAAATCATGTGACCTGCGTCTTCTAATGATTTAAAATTTGCAATGCCCATACCACGATGTTTTAAAACAGGTGATATTTTAAGAGTAGCTTCTACAACTATCCCTAGTGTTCCTTCAGCGCCAACCATTAATCTTGCCAGCTGATATCCTGATGAATCGACAAGAGTGTTTGATCCTAGATTTACCAAATCACCATTTGCAAGTACTACTTTCAATCCAAGTATGGCATCACGTGTTGCACCATATTTAACAGATCTGTTACCTGAAGCATTTGTACCAATCATGCCTCCAATAGTGCAAATATTACCTGATGATGGTGTCGGTGGAAAAAAAAATCCATATGGTTTCAGAATTTTATTTAATTCATCATTCACAATACCTGGTTCTACTTTACAAAGTAAATCATCAGGGCGAATCTCAATAACCTTATCCATCCTTTTCATATCAAGAACAATACCGCCGTTAAGAGGTACTGTTTGACCACTCATGCCTGAGCCTGCACCACGAGCCACGACAGCAATCTTGTTTTTATTCGCATAGCGTAATATATCTTGTACTTCTTTTATCGAACTTGGTCTAACAATAACATCTGGAAGCTTACTATGAACTGATGCATCTGATGCATACACATACAGATCTGCAATATTATCTCGAATGTTTTTTTCTCCAACGATTTCTTTTAATTTTTTGATATCTATTTTCATACTTCAACCTTCAGCGGGCTTGGCCCTAATTTTTTTAATACATCAACAAAATCTGTTACCACATGGGCAAACTTCTGACCTTCAGACGCAGAAATATATTCAAAACGAACACGTTCTTCCTCGATGCCTAAATCAACAAGCAATCTTTTTAGTAGCTTAATCCTCCTATTTGTTTTGTAATTTCCCGATTGGTAGTGACAATCACCAGGGTGACATCCCGCAACAAGCACACCATCAGCACCTTTTTTAAGAGCCTCAAGAATAAAAACAGGGTCAACTCTACCAGAGCACATTACACGTATACTTCGAATATTAGGAGGATATTTTATTCTACTAGTCCCTGCAAGATCTGCACCTGCATAGGAACACCAGTTACATAAAAAACCAATAATATTGGGTTCAAATTCTTTAGCCATATTTTTTCACCTCAACTTATTTTTTTTATTTAATTTTTTTATACACTCCCATGAATTTATTCTATATTATGATTCAAAGTTTTAACTAACCTCTTTTTAGAATCGTAGATTTGTAGCCTAAGAGGCATACCTCCAGGTAGGGTATGAGTAGCACAAGCAAAACAAGGATCATAAGCTCTAAAAGCCATTTCCACCTTGTTTAGGATTCCATCAGTTACATTTCCTTTTGAGATAAGTCCTTTTGCTGCATCACGAACACTCATTGTAATAGCACCAGCATTATTGGTCGTGGCAACAATGAGATTTGCCTTATCTATTAAACCATCTTTAGAAAGTTTATAATGATGAATAAGGGTGCCTCTAGCAGCCTCAACAACACCATAACCCTCGCCTGGTTCGCCAACAGGATTACGAATTTTTTCAGATGTAATTTCAGGGTCTCTAATAAGTTCCATGGCTCGCTCTGTTGCATATAACAACTCAATTAAACGAGCCCAATGAAATGCTAGCGTAGAATTCACCGATCTTCCACCAAGCACCTCAAACATGCGCTGATATTCTTTATGTGCAAGAGGTGTGGCCATTCCATCAGCAGCATTCAAACGACCAAGGGGACCAACACGATAAATACCACTGTCTTTTCCATCGATTAATCCATTCCACCCAATAGATTTCAAATAAGGAAACTGCATGTAACTCCATTCTTCAACATGCTCACCGATTTTGTTATAATACTCATCAACATTAAATTTGCAATACTCTTTTCCCTGCTGATCGGTAACTCGTATTGCTCCATCATAAAAATTTACCTTATTATTTGAATCCACAAGCCCCATATTATACGTCTTAAGCTGATATGGATCACTTGTGATAAGACCAACATAATCTTTATTTTTTAACACAATATCATCAAAGATTTTTAAAGTAAACTTTGCAAAATCTATGCAGGATTTTATCATCTGTTCAATATCTTTTACTTCATCTTTGTTTAATCCTTTAGAAATACCACCTGGAAGACCACAAACAGGATGGGTTGCCTTACCACCAAGAATAGCTGTAATTTTTTGTCCATACGCTCGATGTTTAATGACTTCTTTTCCAATCTCAACACCTGCTTTCTCAATAACACCAATCACATTTCGTTTCCCCGCGGGAGCATCAGGACCAACAATAAAATCCGGGCCACCAAGGTAATAAAAATGCAGGGTATGATCATAAATAAGATATCCCATGTACATAAGCTCCCGGAGTTTCTTGGCAGCTGCAGGAGGATCAACATGAAAAGCAGCATCAAGAGCTTTTGTTGAAGCAAAATGATGAGCTACCGGACATACACCGCATATGCGACTTGTTATTTGAGGCATATCCTCTGCACGACGACCTTGACAGAAACGCTCAAAACCACGTAACTCAGGGATCTGTAAATATGCATTTTCTACATTGCCCTTGTCATTTAAAAAAATACTTATTTTTCCATGTCCCTCCAGACGGGTTATGGGATCAATTGTTATTGTTTTCATTTTTTTATCACCTTCCGATTAATAAGAGCACTTGGGAGAGCGTACTTATAAAAAGTACCAATAGGATCAACTATTTCATTGATGAGCTTTTCAATTTCTTCATCACTCATTTTTTCCTCTCCTTCTATGCCTAAAATACTTGCAAGAGCAGAAATCATGTTAGCGCCTTGATCTAAACTATTTGGTGTAGGGCCGCCACAACCAGTACAAGGCATATCTGCATCCAGGCATCTGGCATCACAACCACCACGTGTCGCTGGACCAAGACATATGATGCCTTGTTCAAGAAGACATTTATCCTCAATTTTATCGACCTCATACACACGTTTAATGTGTTTTATTTTTTTCTCAGATTTCTCAAAACGGCATTCATCACAAACAGACTTTAGCGGACCAATAACCGTACCTTTACCTGGAAGCTTATTTTCAACAATTGCTCCAACAGCAGTCATAATTTGATCTGGAGTTGGGGGGCATCCATGCAGATAATAATCAACATCAACAGTTTGATCAAGTGTTTTAACGGTATCATACATCTCGGGAAGTGTTAAAACTCCCTCTTTTACCTTTACACTCGTCTTTGGAAGTGTTTTATCCTTATTTACAACAGAAGGATTATCAAGAAATGAAACTTTGAAGACCTCCTCTCGATTAGCCACATTAGCAAGACCAGGAATGCCGCCATTTACTGCACATGCACCAAATGCAATTAAAAATTTTGATTTTCTCCTAAGCAGTTTTGCGATATGCTCCTGTTCTTCAGATCGGATAGATCCATTAAAAAAACAGACATCAATAGATTTATCAGGCATTGCTTCAACATCTTTATACTTAAAATCAAGTGCTACAGGCCAAAAAACAATATCAGCTAAACCAATCACATCAAGTATTTTTTCATTTATATCAAGTACTGCTATCTCACATCCACCACAACTTGCAGCCC
>JAWOGM010000012.1:0-17130 GCA_046496795.1 Thermoplasmatota archaeon | reverse complement strand
GAGGTAACATGATAGCGTTTATAGTTACAACACTTATCTGTTTCATAACCTATCTCTTTCTTACAACAGGTAGTGGAACACAAATTGCTGGATTATGGAGTCCATATGAATTATTTTTTGGAGCGATACTTTCAATTGTTGTTGGTATTATCGCAAAAAAAATTTTTATAAAAGAAAGCTATAGAATGCTTAACCCAGTCCGATGGGTTACTTTTCTTGCCTATGTTCTGGGACCTTTTTTTCTCTCACTTGCCAAAGCAAATGTGGATGTCGCATATAGGGTTATTACAAAAAAAATAAACCCGGGTATTGTACGGATATCGCCAGATTTGAAAACCGATTTAGCAATTAGTATGCTTGCCAATTCAATAACATTAACTCCTGGAACGTTAACTGTTGATATTGATGAAAAAAATAATGATATATATATTCACTGGATAAATATTGATAAAAAAGCACTTTCAAAAAAACCAGTTGACTGTGAGTATATCTGCGGTAATTTTTCACACTGGATTAGGAGGATTGCAGAATGATATCCTATGAATTTATGATAGTCTTTTTTGCCTTAGCACTGTGTATTATTATGGCTCTTATTCGAGTGATAAAAGGACCTACCGCCCCTGATAGAATCGTAGGGCTAGATACAATTAATACCATTGTTATTGTCTTAATGGTTTTGTTTGGTGCAGCATTCAAACAAGTAATATACATTGACGTGGCAATAGTCTATGCCCTCCTCTCATTTATCTCAACATTATTTATAGCTAAATACCTGGAAGGAGGCGAGTTTTAATGATTGAAATAATACTCTATATTCTGCTTGGTATTGGCGTGTTTTTTAATTTACTTGCTGGATTAGGATTACTGCGCTTTCCAGATGTCTATACAAGACTTCATGCAGGAACAAAATGTACGACATTTGGCTCAATTTTTCTAATTGGTTCTGTTATCCTTCTGGGGTTGAACCAGTGGCGCACAGGTGATTCAGATGGATCAGTACTTGCAATTCATTCTGCTATTGCTCTTATCGCAATTCTAATAACAAACCCAACTGGTGCTCATGCGATTGCCCGAGCAGCTCATCGAAGTGGTGTCAAACCTGTTGGTGCTGTTATTGATGAATTAGAACCTAAATCATCAAAAACTAAGCCATCAAAATCATCAAAAAAGGAGGAGAATAAATAATGCAAGAGGAACTTATTGTTCAGGCAATCCATGTAATCGTACCTATCTTTATTGTTGCTGCATCAGTTGTAGCTATCCTTTTAAAAGACCTAGTCGCTGCAGTTATTGCTCTAGCAGCAATGAGTCTATTACTCTCATTAGAATTTTATATTCTTAATGCACCCGACGTTGCCATCGCAGAGGCTGGAGTTGGGGCATGTCTTACTACAGCTATTTTTATTATTGCTATTAAAGCTACCAAACGCAAGGAGGATGAACTATGAAAATAAAAAGAAATGTTGCTGCCGCGGCTTTTTTAGCCATTATCGCTGTGGTCTTTCTTTCAACGATGCTTTTTACGCATCCCTTTGGCGTAATAGATGAATCTGCTATGGATGACTATATTATAAGAAACACACAAGAACAAACCGGTGCCAATAATGGTGTCACTGCAGTCGTGTTTGACTATCGAGGATTTGATACCTTAGGTGAAGCTACCGTATTGTTTACTGCTGTTGCAGCAGTTCTTATGCTTTTTAGGAGGTTACGTCATGAGTGAGATGTCAAAAATCGTTCGTACTATCGTTTCGTTCATCTTTCCTTTTTCAATGATTTATGGCTTATATATTATCGCTCATGGACATCTCACCCCCGGTGGAGGATTTCAAGGGGGAGCGATTGTCGCTTCAGCATGTGCAATGGTTCTGGTTGCTTTTGGATCAGAATGGGTTCTTAAAAAAATCAAAGAAAAACATCTCTCTATTTTTGAAAGTATAGGTGCTGTATCATTTATCGGACTCGCTTTTTTCGGTCTTATTTTTGGCATCGCATTTTTCCATAACTTTCTCTTAGGAAATGAATACCTTTTTGGAGGCATCCCAGAATTCGGCTCAACAATGGCAGATATCAATACTGCAGGAGTTATCCCACTGATGAACTTTGCCGTTGCCCTAAAAGTTATCGCAGGGCTTTTTGCTATTGTACTTATCATGGCTTATGCAACAACTACATTTAAGGAGGGAAAGCAATGATTTACAATATACCCTTTATCGCAGCTGCATGTTTAATCCTTGTCGGTCTTTTTGCTCTTGTTTTTAAACGAAATCTTATTAAAATGATTATAGGAATAACCATCATCCAAAGTGGGGTAAACCTCTTTTTAATAACTCTTGGATACAGAGAAGGGAGCACGGCACCAATCTATACAAGTACACCCGGGGGAGTAATGTCCTTGCCTGTACCTCAAGCATTAACACTTACTAGTATTGTCATCGGTGTTGCTGTTCTTGCCTTAATGCTTTCTTTGGTCATTCATCTCTATAGGCATTATGGTACGCTTGATGTCAGAAAAATAAGGAGGTTAAAGCAATGAACATACCCCTTCCAGAATACACCCCTGCCCTACTTGTTGCAATTCCTCTTCTTGGCGCATTTCTCACACCTCTCCTTAGCAAAATCAATGAGAAAGTTCGAAATATTTTTGTCCTCGCAATTCTTGGTTTAATTGTCTATTATGTCAGCATATTATCATATACTATTTTTACAAAATCAACAGCAGAACAATCATATGTTAAAACATATATCTTTGGCGCTCAGGATATAACTTTACCTTTGGTAAGGATTGTTTTTACTGTAGATGCTCTGAGTATGGTTATGGCAATTATTGCATCAGTTCTGCTTTTGGTGGTAGTGATTTATTCATGGTCTTTTATGAAGGAGTATTCTGGTCTTGATAAATATTATACATTGCTATTACTGTTAACAGCTGGGATATTAGGTATGATTTTAACAGGAGACCTGTTTAATCTATTTGTTTTCATTGAAATAACATCAATAGCCTCAGCAGCACTGGTAGCTTTCTGGGTTGATAAAGGAGAATCTATCGAAGCAGGTTTTAAATATATTCTGATAAGCACGATTGGAGCCCTTTTTGTTCTCTTTGCTGTAGCACTATTATACGGTCAATACAATGCATTAAATATTGCTGTGTTATCAAATGCAATTCAATACACCTTTATAGATAAAATTGCACTTATTCTCTTTATCGTTGCATTAGCTATGAAAGCAGGACTTGCTCCTATGCATATGTGGCTTCCTGATTCATATAGCCGAGCACCCTCCTCAGTTACCCTTGCATTGGTAGCAGCAACGCTGGTCAGTTTATATGCAGTTCTCAGAATGATTTTCACGCTCTATGGAAATGCACTTCTTGAATTTGCAAAAATTGATCTTCCTGTTCATGTGTTTATAGGTTGGCTTCTTATCCCTCTTGCTATTGCCTCGATAATAATTGGGGTGATGATGGCGCTTCGTCAAACAGATTTCAAACGCCTTATTGGATTTGCAGCAGTTGCTGAAATTGGATATATCTTTCTAGCAATTGGAACTGGTCTAGCTGCACTTGGTACTGCATTTGGCAGAACAGCACTGGAAGGAGGAATCTTTCATATCCTTAATGATGCTCTTGATGTTGGTTTACTTTTTTTAGTTGCAGGTGCAATCTATTACTCGACAAAAGAATGGTCTTTGGATTCCCTAGGTGGACTTGCTAGAAATATGAAATATACTACAATCTTTTTTGTCATAGGGTTGCTTGCCGTCTCAGGTATGCCACCTTTTAATGGGTTTTCTTCAAAACTTCTTATTTATCAATCAACATTTCAATTAAATCCTATCCTTGCCATTGTTGCAATACTTTGTAGTATTCTTTTGCTTGCTGCTTTTGTCAAGGTTTTTTACTCAGCATTTATGGGGCCAAAACTTCCCCAGTTTGAGAAAGTAAAAGAAGTCCCAAAGACCATGTTATGTGGGATGTTTATTTTATCAGTTCTCATCATATTTATTGGTCTTTTCCCTGGAATTGTTGTAGATAATATCATTCAACCTGCAGTAGCCGCGCTGCTTGATAATGCCCCCTATCTTAGTGCTGTTTTAGGAGGTGTATAAATATGGTACCTATTGATACGATGTTTCGGATTGAAACAGGCCAAGGATTTTGGACACCGATAGTCTGGGTTATATCTATTATTGTAGCATTTTTAATCATAATTATTATCAGAAACTTTGGAAACAAATCATATAAAAAAGATACCGAGCAAGTGAAATCATTTCTTTCAGGAAATCCAGAATACTCAAAGGAATATATGCATATCAAATCTTCAAATTTGTATTGGGGATTTACCAAAAGTATGGAAGGATTGTTCGACCTGTTTAAGAAAATGCATACTGGTAATGCAAGTGATTATGTTCTCTGGTTTGTTATTATCCTTGCTATCTTCCTTTTAATTGAGGTGATCTAAATGGATTTAAAACAAATGTCGGAGTTTGTGCTATTTCATGTTATTCTCGGAACATTAGGAGTTGCCCTTTTTGGTATTATAGTAGGACTTTTCTATAAAGGTATTGATAGAAAGATTGCTGCACATATGCAGGGTCGTATTGGACCTCCAATTCGACAGCCATTTAGAGATGTCGTTAAATTATTTGCCAAAGAAAACATTATCCCAGAAAATTCAATACCTTGGGTGTTTAATTTAGTGCCCGTGCTGGGACTTGTTGCAAGTATCTCCATTTTATTGTATCTGCCGCTTGCTGGTTTTTCACCGTTACTGTCGCTTAATGGAGATATCATCCTGATTTTGTATCTCTTAATCTTTCCATCTTTAGCCATGGTCATTGGTGGTTTTGCATCAGGATCTCCGTATGCAGTTGTTGGTGCCCAGCGAGAAATGGCTACCATGATTGCCTACGAGTTTCCTTTAGCTATTATCATAATTAGTATCGCCACAAGGTTGATACAGGATGGCGCAGTCAATGTTTTTGCCTTATCAACGATAGTTTCTACACCAGTTTGGAGCATCGTTGGCCCTCTCGGATTCATTGGTCTTGTTATCTTGCTTTTCATACTCTTACTTGTCACTCCTGCTGAGTTATCTAAGATACCTTTTGACTCACCAGAGGCAGAAACAGAGATAGCTGGAGGGCTTCTTGTTGAATATTCAGGGAGAAATCTTGCCATGTTTTATCTCACCGATGGTGTAAAAACAATAGCAATGGCATCAATTATTGTTGCGTTGTTTTTCCCATATAATCTCTCAGCATTATTAGGTTTAGAAAGTATTGCAGGATATGCTGTTGATATTGTATTTTTCCTATTGAAAATCTTTCTTGTTGTGTTGTTCTCTGTTACATTGATTCGAGTTGGAATAGCTCGTTTGCGAATCGATCAAATCGTATATACTTACTGGATTCCTTTAACATTATTTGGTTTAGTTGGTCTGATTTGTATTATGTGGGATTCAACAACAATAATTTCATATGGCTGGCCTACTGTTCTAGAGTTAATAGGTTTATAGGGTAGTCTTTATCCCTATTATTCTTTATTTTCTAAAGTCAACCATCAAATGGATAATGCTAGCAAAACTCTCTTAAATTATAGGTCTATTAATGGCGGTGAATTCAAGATGAATGGCTCACAAGAAAAATCAAACGCGTTTGTAGTTTTCCTGTTTTTTTTTATACCAACAATTATGCTTATTCTTGGATATTTTGCAACTCCCTTTCCACATTCTGAGTTTGTACAACAAATACTATTAATTCCTTTATTTGCTGGGTTGATATTATTAGGAACCGGTTTTTTTATTCCCAATAAAACCTATGGTAGTATTGTTAAAATTATGGGATGGGTGTTGTTTTCATTGTTTTGGGCGACACAACCCAGCACTCTCTATATCAAAGAAGGAGGAGATGTATTTAACGCAGCAGTATGCATCATTGGAATATATATATTAATATATATGGCATATCACGAATGGCTCTCTATTAAAACTAAAAACTTCCCATCCTGTCTCAACTGGATCGCAGGAGGCACATTTTTTGCAGGTATTATCTATTTTTCAATTGATTCAAGTCTTTATCCTCCCCTTAAAACAGGGCTAATCACTCTTGTGGCTGAACACACTGAATACCTTTTACAACTGCTCGGAGTTGAAGTGATAAGACAAAACCATATTATTACCTACAATGGAGTTCCCATTGCTATTATTTTTGCATGTACTGCAATTCAATCAATGGTGCTTTTTGTAGGTATGATCGGAGCACTTTCAAACATACATATACTCCGGAGACTTGCTGCTCTTTCAATAACTGTAATTCCAATTTATTTCCTTAACCTTATTCGAAATGCAGGTGTTATTATATTGGTGGGGGGAGACATCACCTCTTTTGAGATGGCACATAATGTAATTGCAAAAATAGGATCGCTTATCGCATTGATTATCCTGCTATTTATTACTTTTAAAATTATACCAGAGCTATATGACGAGATTCTTTGCATATTTAATCTCACAAAACGAAAGGGTCCTGTTGAGCTTTTTATTACAAAACTGTTGGGGAAAACAAAAACATGAACGTTGCACAAGGAGGATTATCATGGATTATCTGCTCATTTCTCTTGTTTGTTATTCTTAGCATTATGTTCATTTTTACTACAGGGATATTGCAATATAGCTTTTTCTTCTTCTCACTACTCTTGTTTATCATTTTTTGTTTATTGATTGTTTTTTTTAGAGATCCACAACGAAAAATCGGTGAAGAAATCGTTGCTGTTGCTGATGGTATCATACGGGAGATTACCCATGAGTCAGATAATGAGATTGGAAGATGTATAAAAATCTCCACATTTATGAATATTCATAATGTTCATGTCAATCGTATGCCTCTTTCTGGAATAATAAAAAACATAACTCATTACAGCGGAGCACATATTCCTGCTTTTAAAAAAGAATCAGAAAAAAATGAACGCCTAGTTGTTCACATACAATCATCTATTGGTTTGGTAAAAGTAGTGTTGATTGCTGGAACATTAGCTCGACGAATTGTTCCTTATATACACAAGGGAGATACAGTTGAGAAAGGGGAAAAACTAGGCTTGATACGACTTGGTTCTCGTGTCGATATCTATTTACCAGAAAAAAGTATAAGGAAAATCATTGTCGCTGTTGGTGATAAGCTAAAAGCCGGAGAGGACACTATTGCAACAATCAATGATTAAATGTATTTCACTAGCAGATATCATCTCTTTAGTGAACGGTCTTTTTGGATTTAGCGCAATTCTTATGATTTATCATCAGCAAATGCAGTATGCATTTTCATTTATCCTCTTTGCACTTTTAGCTGATGGTCTTGATGGAATAATCGCTCGAAAAACAAGAAAAAGTGAGCTGGGTGAGTTCTTAGAAGCAATGGCAGATATGATATCTATGGGAGTTGCACCAGCGTTATTTGTCTATTCCAGGTATTTTTCTTCTATTGCTCATGATCCAATCTCTTATTTATTAATCCTGGGTGTTCTTATTATCTTTTTAACATTTGGAATAATTCGGCTCGCGGGCTTTCATATCATCAAAAAAGAAACTTACTTTGTTGGTCTTCCTGCCTCTGCAGGTACAATTATCATACTTGTCCTATCGTTTTTATCAATAGAATTTTTCTTTTTACTCGCCGTTATTTTCTTTGTTTCAATTGGGATGATTTCACCAATTTGTTTTCCAAAAATTGATATTAAGATTAATATGCTTGCAGCAGTTCTTATTTTAGCAGCAGCAATTTTAGGGTCTTTTTATAACAACATCGCTCCTATTATCCTATGTATTGCCATTGTTTTATATGTTGTACTTGGACCTTTTTATGTTAATGCTAAGAAATCAGAACTCAAAGCAACAAAATCATAGTTTGTCACTATTCCCTGATCGATATGTATGACCCTTCCACCTAAGAAATTTCTATTGAGAATTGCAGAGTCTGTTTGAACAAATACTGGCCAATCAAAACAGTTGCTTGGTGGCTTTCCTTTATAATCAAGAATCTTGTTTTGATGAGTATGGCCCGAAAGAACAAGCATAACATTTGTATTGATGCAATATTCAATAAATTCTGCACGGTTAAAAACAATACATTCATCATTACCACTAGGAAGTGTGTTGGGAACTGAAAACAATCCTGAATCATTTCTGTCATTAACTGAAGGATGATGCATGATAATAATTTGGTTTAGAGAATTACTGCCAAATATATCGGTGAGAAGGTACATCTGTGTATTGGTAAGACCACTTCCTTCCGGTGTTTGATTCCAAAAATCAGGCTTAATCTCCCACCTACTATAATCATATCCTGAGTCAAGGAAAATAAAATTCACCCCTGCATATTCCCATGCATAATCGTTGATAGGATTTAGATATCTATGATAGTAGGAGATATCAAAATAGGGATAATAGAAAAATAAAAGACGACGCTCATAACGCTCATGGTTCCCTGGTACAATAAAAACAGGTGAATTAGAATATTGTATCGCTTCCTGAGCATTATTATACACATTTCTTATTCTATTTTTATTATACCAATCAATGACATCTCCGGATAATACCACAAAATCAGGTTGTATCTCATTGTTGATATAGGTAAAGATTTCTATGAGTTTTTGTTTTTCATTTATCATACTGTAGACTTTACCTATGTGAATATCTGATAGTTGGACAAAGCGAAATGAATCTGGTTCACTCTCTCTTATTTGTACTGCATGAGACCATGTATAGGTGTCTTTTTTAGTAGTAATTGTTATGCCATAAAAACCATAGGGTACCGTACTAATGTTATACGAAAGTATTGCTATGTCTGCCACACTATGTTCATTAACAGCAATCCATGTTTGATATTCTATATTCTGATTATCTAGAATATATGATGATGAGTCATTAATTGGGCTTAGTATACAAGTATTAATTTCTAAAGGATTGTCATTGATCTTTCTTTTTTCTGATACTACAAGAGTTAGTGTATCTGTATGTTCCCTGATGATAATACTTGGGCATCCGATGGAGGGAAATATTATAGTGTCAACACTATAGCTAACACTAATATTTTTTATTTGAGTTGGAAATGATCCCATGCGAAACTGGAGACTATGATTTCCAGCTATGACTGGATACCATCGCATGACTGTTATATATTGTGGTAGTCTTCCAATACGAATTTCTTTTTCAAAAATCTCAACAATACCTTGGTGATGATCAGCAGTAAATGATTGTATGATAATTCCTTCAAATTCATCTATTACAGTTAATGTTTCTGTAAATCTCCTGCCTCTTGGATTTCCTTGAAATGTTATTTGTATTATAACCGGTTCTCCAATGGCGGGATAGTTATTAGAAAAGGTAATATCAATTATCTCTCCGGGAGAATAATTTGTCATTTGTTCAGAAGGATTATCATTCATAATATTATTTTCTCTGAATGAATCTGCCAGAACTGGTGGTATAAGAATAAGTAGTATGCTTATCAGCATGAGAGGTTTAATCCATTGTTTTTTATTTTCTTTCATTTCAAGACATAAACAATTATATTGCTTCAGCTATAAATATCTTTAGAGCAAAAAAGAGAAAATAAAATGTTTTCCTGTTTTGCTTGGCATTATGAGGTACTTTGTTAATTATTTATGTCAAGTTTTTTTGCAATACAAACATTTCTAAATAAAAATTGCATTACATATTGCTATTATGGATGATATTCCAAAGATTGGTATAACTGGGATGCCTAGTGTTGGTAAAACACAGACTCTATTAAAAATCATTGAAAAAATTGAAAAAAGTGGGTATGTTCTTCAGGGAATGATTACTGAACCGGTGATTGTAAAGAAAAAACGCGTAGGTTTTTATGTTACTGATTGGCGGTCTCAGGAAAAAAAAGTTTTTGCTCATGTTGATTTTGATACCAAAGAAAAAGTAGGTATTTATGGTATTGATTTAAAAGCTTTAGAGGAAGTGGGAGTTCCTGCTATTGAAAAAGCTATTGAGGATGAAACTGTTGATATCATCATTATTGATGAAGTTGGGAAAATGGAGATGCTTTCTGAGAAATTCTGCGAAACAGTAACTGACGCACTTGATTCAGATAAACCAATTATGGTAACGTTACATAAGAAATCTCGTACTCCTTTATTGCAGGATATACGTCGAAGAGATGATATTCGAATTCTTGAGGTAACTGCTGTCAATAGAAACTTATTGCCCTATAAGATTGAAAAAATTATGGCTGAGAAATTGCCACCGTTATTTTAATATGCTCAGCATATGGATCGTAATTTTTCTGGATAATTTATGTAATATTTTTATTAATGAAAAATAACACAATTATTCCCTGATATTGTATTTTAGGCTTTATCATAATAGAGATAATTAAGCACAAAACATTCATTTTTTATGTTGGATGGAATAGATAAAAGAAAAGGATGAATTCAACTGTTGCTAAACATATGGGCCGCAACTTTATCACTACTTTCAACAGGTCGATCATTATAGCGATTTATCAATTATGACCAACCTAGTAACAAAAAAACTGTCTCAAACTCCATTCAATATCGATATCGAAACCGGTATACTTTATTGGTTCATTATCATTCCATTAAATCTTCATAATTCCGGGGTGTCAAAACACCTGATCAAACACCTCCATAAAATATATAAGTTAATCATATAATATCAACTTTAGAATCTTAATGATGCGATTGGATGGGATGCTAAAAAGAGCTTTAGTGCTAAAAATATTGATATTAATAATAATCCTATTCATACCTCTTTTTTTATCAGCAGTATCTATTTCTCAACCAATACCAAAAAGGGATGCAGGTTTTCTAAACCCCTCTTATCAATCTAGCCTTGTTGTTGGTGACTTTCAATATTTCAATGTTGTATTAACAGAAGAAATCCAACAGATCAATATTATCGCCTACCATGGAGATTCTATTCCAGATCCCAAGCATAGAACAGAAAGCAATTACTATAGATGGGAATATAAAGATGGCGAATGGAAAGATATAAGTGGCTACTCTACAAAATATCTTAAACCAGATAAATGCTTTGAGAAAAATAGTACATATTCTTTTTATATCGGACTTGATAATAAAGCAAAACCAGGACAATGGAATATCGAGATTTTTATAAATAATAAAAGTGAGGTGAAATCTAGTTGTAATATTATTGTTATAGCTCCATTTCAAGTATTTTTATCTTCATTAATGGGAGTTTCTCAACCTTTTAACAAAGAAGAAAAATCAATTGTTGATAAATTTTTTATCTGCTCTGATCGTAAAAAGATAATGATCGAGTCTAAAACAAATGATATTGACATTCTTGTAGATGATGTTTTAAAAAGGCGTACCGATGTCAAAAAAGAAAAAGAATCAAAAGAAATTTTAGATTTTACAATCTTCAATGAAAAACAATCAGATGAAAACGAAATTATCAGAACAACTCATTATTCATATCAAAAAAGTAAACTAAAAATTTTTGAAAAAAATTCACAAAGTTCTTTATTTTTTAATGATATTTGGGGGAAATTTTTTTTATCACAGATAAAAACTTTCAATTGTAATCGAATTGTAACTATTCTTTTAATATTTTTGTTAATATCTACAAGCACAGTACCTATAATTGCACCAGATGATACATCGTCTTCATTAATCATCAACTATTTTAGAATCTCTCCTGAAATTATCTATTTAAATGAATCTATTTTT
The DNA here is from genome assembly GCA_046496795.1 of Thermoplasmatota archaeon. Classification (GTDB taxonomy): domain Archaea; phylum Thermoplasmatota; class E2; order DHVEG-1; family DHVEG-1; genus JAUWYM01. The sequence goes on along the minus strand of JAWOGM010000012.1, from coordinate 5,396 downwards.
GTTGAAGCATCTGTTTCTGATTTAATAGGTATACAGTCTGTTAGCGCAGAAATTAACAATGATACAATAGTATCTATGCAATTTATCAAAGGAAACAAAGAAAACAATATTATTTATTCTGGTTTATGGCAAGGAAATTGGCAAGCTTGCAATGTAAGTGTGGGAAACTATGTTGTCACATTCACGGCAACTAATGTGAATAACGAAAGTAGCTCTCAACAAAAATTTTTTACAATTTTAACAAAAACAGAAAAAAACAACTCAAAAAATAACAATGTTCAACAAAATAATTCCACCCAAAATACAAATAACTCCAAGAATAATACTTTACATCCAATTCAATCAAAAGGTACTACCATAAATGAAAGTATTGTTTCTATAGTAGATAAAAGACATGAAGAAGTATCAATTCTCCCAGGTTCAAGTTTTTATGTAGAAAGAACAATTAATGGTCTAAATGGGACAAATATTGTATTTGTACCTATGTTTTCTGATTCTTTAACTTTAGAGTCAATTGTAATTATTGATAATTCATCTGAAAATGAAGAGATTGACACGCGTATTAAAAAAATCGATAAGACAAATGTTTTTGATTCAGGTTTTGGAAATAAGCCAATAGAGCAGAAGATAGAACAAATTAAAGATGAACTACCCTCTGAAATAAAAAAACTAAACAAAGTTGCTTATGTAGATAATATTGAATTACATAATCCTAGAACTGTACGATTATGCTTCAGAGCACCAACATGGGAGCAGTTACAAAATGGAATGGATTCCTCAGGTAAAATAAGCTATCTTGTTTTTTCAGATGATAAAAATGATAGTTTTGATTTCGAAGGTAGTACATGGTGGAATGCTAATTGGGGATATCGTAAGTTAATTACTGTTAATTCTTCTCTGGTTGATGGTGATCTTGTTAATTTCCCGATACTTGTTAGTATCATAGATGGCAATCTTGCGGATAAAGCACAAGAGAATGGCAATGATATCGCTTTTGTTTTGTATAGTGATAATATTACTACGTTGAATCATGAGATTGAACTTTTTAATAGTACATCTGGTGAGCTTGTCTGTTGGGTTAATGTTTCCTCTCTGAGTAGCACGCTAGATACAAAGATATGGATGTATTTTGGAAATAGTGATGCAAGTAACCAGGAAAACATACATGATGTTTGGGATGACAATTATGTAGGTGTATGGCATTTGAATGAAACATCTGGAAATGCTATTGACTCAACAGTAAATAATAATGATGGAACACTAGTAAACACACCAATACAAGGAATGGATGGAAAAATAGGAAAAGCATATAGTTTTGATGGAGCTGATGGGGATTATATAGAGCTTGGAAACAACAATATGCCAAGAACAGATGGAGCAGTAACATTAGAGGCATGGGCTTATTATCCATTAGGGACAACTCCTGGAACAGAAAACTTGGTTTTGATAAATGATGGGTCAGGTGCAGCTATTCAATTGGGTTTTAGAAATACTGCGGTGACAACATGGCTCTGGGGTGGAAGCATTATTGTTGATTCTTCTTTGCCGGGTAGTGGAGAATGGCATCATTATGCTTTTACAACAGATGGTACAAACCATTATTTATATGTTAATGGAGATCAAACAGATACTTCTACAGTAAGTTTGCAATCCGCAGCTACAACCGAAGCCAGAATAAACACTGAAGATTGGGGTGAAACATTTGATGGAAGTATTGATGAGGTTCGTGTTTCCAATATTGCTCGTAATAGCAACTGGATCAAAACAAGTTACAACAATATTAATTCACTAGATGATTTTCTTATTTTCGGAAGTGAAGAAGATTCAAGAGATACATCAGTTGATAATATTTATCCTTATAATATAACATATTCACCTTTTACTATTACAGCAACAGGATCAGATGATGTGAATAATGTGACATTATGGTATAGACATAGCATTTATAATTTTACTAGTGGAATCACCTGGGAAGACGATGATGGTGTTATTTGGCGTATACAAGAACTTACAACTGGAAATGGTGAATGGACTGTTCCCTCTGGAGTTACTGAAATAGACATACTCGTGGTAGGTGGAGGTGGCGGTGCAGGTCGTGGGGGGACTAGTACAAATAATAATGCAGGTGGTGGCGGTGCAGGTGGTCTTATTTTTATAGAAAATTATAGTGTAGTTCCCGATACTGATATATCATATATCCTAGGTAGTGGCGGTGCAGCATCGACAGCTACAGGTAGCCAGGCAAGTTCAGGAGGAGACACTGTATTTGGTGATTTAAATGCTGTCGGTGGAGGGGGAGGAGGGAGTAGTGGCAGTCGTAATGGTGTTAATGGTGGAAGCGGAGGTGGCGCTGGAACTTGGAGTATCTTTGGTTTTTGGCTTTATGGTAGTGGTGGTTCTAATACTCAACCTACTACAAATGATGGATATGAAAATACTGGTTTTGGTTACGCTGGACAAACAACTAACATTAATAATCAACAAGGTGGGGGAGGCGGAGGTGCTGGTAGTTTAGCTAGTGGCACATCAGGTGGTAATGGTATGAATTTAAGTGATTTTTTTGGCACTGATTATGGAAATTATGGCTGGTTTGCACATGGTGGTGATGCTAATAGTGATGGTTCTTCCGGTGCATCGAGTTCTGGAGATGGCGGTAGCACCCATGCAACTAATAATGATAATATAGCAGGTGATGGTGGCAGTGGAATAATACTTATTAGATATAAGGAGACTCCCTTTATAAAATGGGAAAATGAAAATAACCCGGATACAAATAGTCCATGGAGCTGGAATTTCAACTTCCCAAATAGCACGGGTTATTACGAGTTTTTTAGTATCGGTGCAAAAGATGGCATATATGAAGATATGAAAGATACTGCTGAAGCTATGTGTTATTATGAATATTCTACAGATTTAAATACAAGTGTAAATACCATATTGCCTTATAATCAAACAAGTTCACCATTGACTATCACAGCAACAAGTAATGGATATGATACACCGGATAATGTCACTTTATATTATCGATGGAGTGAAAATAATTTTACGGATATACGTTTACCATTTACAGACAATTTAGTTCTCCACCTTGATGCAAATGCTATAACCGGGTTAAATGATAATGACTCCATTGACATTTGGGATGATTTATCTGGTAATGAGTATCCTGCTGAGCAGGCCGACCCCGACAGGCAACCCATATATAAGACCGATGCTCTGGGCGGCAAACCCGCTGTACGATTCGATTCAAACAACAATGAATACCTACAAACTGTCTGGCAACCCTCGGAAAACGATGGATTCAATAATGGGGGTGCATTGATTGCAGTTAGCAATCCCTCTGGTTCAGGATATCGTACTATTTTAGGGTCTTGGGGTGCCCCACGATTATATTTAATGAATTATGATGGAAGTACACAAACAGGATATGGGGATGATTGGGTACGAGGTGGGGATTTTCCTAATGAACCTTCAATCTTTTTAGCTAACTATGATGGCTCTACTTTATATGCATATCTTAACCAAGAACAGGTACATAGTTATTCATGTTCGTTTTCAGGAACAAATAGCAATGCTCTTACTATTGGTCAAGTTTCTGGCGAAGGTAGATATTGGAATGGAGATATTGCCGAAATTATTGTTTACAACAGTTCACTTTCTCCTGAAGAACAAGAACAGATAGAGCATTATCTAAATGTGAAATGGGGCTTAATCGAACACAACAACTGGATACCTTGGGATAATACATCAAATCCTGATACATCTTTACCTTGGTCTTGGGAATTTAACTTTCCAAATGGTACTGGTTACTACGAGTTTTTTAGTATCGGTGCAAAAGATGGAATATATGAAGATATGAAAGATACTGCTGAAGCCATGTGTTATTATCAACCTTCCATACATACACCTGTGATAAATAGTTACGATTTAAGAAATTCCACTGGCTCAAAACTAAATAATAATACGGGATTACTCGATGTTAATAACGAATATTATTTTCTAATCAATATCACAGATTTAGATGGATGGGCAGATATCCAGTACATCAATATAACAGCATGGTATGACCACGGATCAGAAACATCATATTACAATGAAACACTTGGTGGAAACATAAACATGTTTTTACAATATGAAAATACAACGGGCATTGCAAATTATAATTTATTATGGCCAAAAGACGAAGTCCAATTGATAACGACAAATTGTTCTGAAACAATAATTGATAAAAATACAAGAATTATAAAGATGAGTTTCAAACCTAAAAATCAGATTAGATGGGCTAATAGTAATGGTTCATGGGACTCTACACGGGGGGTTGTAAATAACTCTTATTCGTGGAATTTCAATATATCTGTAAAAGATGTTTTAGATGAAGAAGATTGGATAAAAGATGAATATGGTGTTTATAAGTATACATCAATATCGCCTGCTCAAGATTGGATAGATGTAAATGTATTACCTGGTTTTAGTGATACAACAAATATTGTCGCAATAACATATTCTTCAAACTATGATTTTAACATAACCATATATTTTGAGGAAAATCTAAAAAACACAATGCATGGAACCACCATTCCAATTGCAAATAATGTTGTAATACTTGCCGAAACAGATCCTGATGATGATATAACCTCGGATATAACATTTCTTGGAATTGGAGAGGTAAATGCGGTTGATATAATAAATGATTCAGGATTATTTTCTTTAGATGGAGTTAGTCAAACTGTATACGTTCAATTTATGGTTTTTGTTCCTTTTGGCACTTTAGGGGGAAGATACACCGCAAGAGTTGCTACAAAAATTATTCAAAAATAATAATAAAAAAATACATATCTTACCTAGTAATGTATATACATATAACTCTGCATATCTACATACAAACAATTTATATAAGCAACTATTCAGTTAATTTTTTTCTTGCACTCTACACTTATTACAGCCAATAACGTAGAATGAGGGATGTGAGCAGATGGGAAAAAAAAATATACTTTCAATTATGTTAATAGCATTTCTATTATTGTCGTTTACTTCAAATGTATTTTTTTCAGAACAATTAATACTATTTGTTAGAGGTGATCCTGGTGATATTATAGATCACTGGGATAATTCAACAACATTAAATGTAACAGTTCTCCAGCTTCAGCCTAGAATAAACTGGTACGACTTCCAATACAATGAATCTGGAACTTGGGTGTCAAAACTCAATCAACAGATAGATGTGAATAACAGTGCGCAATATAGGTTTACAGTAAATATCAGTAGCGACCAGGGCTGGGCAGATATCCAGTACATAAACATAACAGCATGGTATGACCATGGATCAGAAACCTCATATTACAATGAGACACTTGGTGGAAACATAAACATGTTTTTACAATATGAAAATACGACAG
>JAWOGM010000051.1:0-40155 GCA_046496795.1 Thermoplasmatota archaeon | reverse complement strand
GGTGTCTATCCGGCGTGTATACTGTTGTCGCTTCTTAATGTACCGGTGCCCTATTTACGAGTTAGGTTTTCAAATAGGAATGATATAGCAATACATTACATAGAAGAGTATACGCTCGAAACACGGGTTGGAAGAGTTTTATATGAACGTACTTTTGATGGCTCAATGCCGCCAAATTTTACTACGCAGGTGCAGTTGGGCACACGACATCAATGGTTAAGAGATTTCAATTATCGGTTTGGTTTTTTTAATCTCACCTTTGGGTTGTATATCAAAAATGATGGTTCGTATACAAAACTGGTTTTTAATGGTTTTGTCTTTGGTTGTGGCGCGATGATTTTTAATCCCTCTGGAGAAAAAATCGAATAAACAAACCATGACCACCCATCTTCATCACTTTTTCTTTTTTCAAACCGTTCAGCATCCCCCTCGCTTTTCTATGCCTTTTTTTCCTTCTGGCAAAGGTTTAAATAACCATGTTGTTTTATTTTAATAGATAAAGGGAATAGAGAGGGTAGGTACATTATGGAAAATAAACAGATAGGTAAAATGTTTGCTGTTATCGTTGTTATCTTGTTTCTTGGAACCTGCATCATCCCTGTGATGGCACAAGAAGTAAAGAAAACATCACCACCATCATCAAAGGGGAGTTGGTTGTATGTCGGCGGCAGCGGACCAGGGAACTACTCCACCATTAACCAAGCTATGGAAAACGCATCCAATGGTGATACTATCTTCGTGTACTCCGGACTATATGAAAGAGTAGTAATAACTAAATCACTCACTATCATCGGTGAGAACAAATATACAACTATTCTTGACGGCATGGGCATAGGCAGCGTTGTTCATATTAGAGCAAGTCATGTCAACCTATCAGGATTTACCATTCAAAACGGTGGTACCCACGGGACATCAAAAACCGGCGAAGGGATAGACCTACAAGCACAAACCAATATACGAGTATTTGATGTCATCCTTACCCGTAATATAGATGCTATGAAGTTTTATTGGTGTAGAGATGTTCGTCTTGAACACATTACCTTTATCAATAAAGCAGGAAAAATTAACTTTTGGGATAACATAAATGTTTCTATTACTCATTGTATTTTTGATAATTCTGGAATCTATCATGGGGGTTTTAGTAAAAGTACTGTTGGTAGTTCTCTGTTCATTCGAAATAATTTATTTACCAATAACTCTCAAATTTCTATGGGTGAGTTGGCTGGTGAGAGTCGAGGGTTGACTATAATTGAGTCAAATATTTTCCGTGATAATACCATTGCCATTACTAGCGTAAATTCCAATGGTGTCCATATCACGGGGAATAATTTTATCAACAATTTCCGTCATGCCTTACCACGGAAAGACACGATACTTATTTCAACTCCTTTTTATATTAATCATGCATCACTGTGGACGAATAATTATTGGGATGATTGGAATCAAAAGGGAAGCTATACCATATGGGGACTATGGAGAATTGGGTTTAGCCTTTGGATTCCCCTTGCGTATTTTAATCTCTTTCTATTCCTTTATCGAGAATATGATCATACACCAGCAGAAAAGCCGTATGACTTCAAGGTGGAGATTCCATGAGGAGATATTGTGTATTATCTTCTGTTATCAGTCGTCAATCGTTCAACAGGAGAAACATGGTTAATATTACCGGTAATTTGGTGTTCAAATCCCTTCCCCTGCATACTTTTTTCTATAGAACAAAGGTTTAAATAACGAGGGATTGTTTATTTTTTATATACCGGGGAAGAAATGAAATGGGTAAGAATCAGTGTATTTGTAGAGTATGGTTTTATAGTGGCGGAGGTAGAAATGAGGTTTTTACAAGGTGTAATGAGGGCTATTTATGAACTATTCATTTAGGTTTTCAGCTGTTGTTGTTTTGATTATCTGCATTCTTCTGTCATCGGTTTTCAATGGTATCCCTTTTAGTGTATCAGGTGATTTGTCAGTGCAATCTGTTGATGATGGTTTTAGAGAGCAACTTGCGTTTATAAGATATCCTTATTCCATTACTGATGATGATGTGTTTACCCTCATCAATTTCGCAGAAGAGAATCGAGATTTTGTGGCTGCTGATGGATATGAGCAGCAGCCAGCTTTACCGGTTGTGTTGGGTGGCCCGCAGGATTCACCCTGGCCTATGCAGTCTTTTAATAATCGTCATCTCGGCCGTAGTCCGTATAGCACGATGGATACCCCGGGTATTGAGAAGTGGAGGTTCAAATGTAAATGGCAGGAGGGGGGCATTACCATCGCCACTGATGGTTCCCTCTATTTCGCTGACTGGTATGGGTGGCTGTATGCTTTGAACCCAAATGGAACTCTTATATGGAAGTACTTAACCAATGGTATTATCTGGTCGTCTCCAGCTATCGCTGAGGATGGCACCATCTATGTCGGCACCTGGGGATGCTCCTTGTATGCATTCAACCCTGATGGATCGGTAAAATGGGTTTGTAACAGCCTTGGTGGAACAAGTTCTTCTTCTCCAGCTATCGGAGAGGATGGCACCATCTATCTTGGAACAATGAAAGGCACGAATAAGGGTGAAATAGTGGCTGTTACCTCTAATGGAACGGTCAAATGGCGCTATGCCACTGGCTATCTCATCACCTCAGACCCTGCCATTGACGACAACGGTATAATCTACATCGGATCCGGAGACACCTACCTCTACGCCATGTACCCCAACGGCACCCTGAAATGGCGATTCAAAACAGGACATTATATCAAAGGACCACCCTCCATAGCAGACGACGGTACCGTCTACATCGGCTCCTGCGACAACTACCTCTACGCTCTTTATCCAAACAACGGGACTATGAAATGGCGATGCAAAGTCGTCGGAGGCACGGAAACCAACCCCTCCATCGGATCTGACGGGACCATCTACGTCGGAGGCAGCCGGCTTTACGCTATCTATCCTAATGGCACTATGAAATGGGAGGTATCATTTGGACCAGGACGCAGTATACACAAATCCTGCCCTGCAGTCTGTGCTGATGGCATCATCTACGTTGGCACAAATATCTATGAGATGTCAGGAGGTGAGATCATCGCGGTCTACCCAAACGGTACCGAACGATGGCGTAAATATATCGCCACACTATGGGTTCAATCTTCTCCGTCTATCGCAAGTGACGGAACAGTCTATATTGGATCATCATCACGTATTGTTTCAACGGGAGTGAGCTATGGTTTTTTACATGCCTTTGGATGTGGTCCGCTCATTGCTCATGCAAACGGTCCCTACAGTGGGTATTATCAGAAACCTGTCAGCTTTACCGCTGAAGCCTATGGTGGTGAACCACCGTATACGTACCATTGGGGTTTTGGTGATGGTAATACGTCAGAGGAGCAAAACCCTACACATGCCTATCAAGAAGTTGGTAATTACACTGCGACACTCACTGTTTATGATAGCGTTGGTAACCTAAGCATTGATAACGCTTCGGTTACTATTGTTTATTCAAAGCCTTCGGTGATAATTACCAAACCGTATGCAGGCATCTACATTATGAACCTTAAAGTACTTCCATGGCCTAGCAAACATTCCTTTGTCTTCGGGCCGATTTCTGTAATTGTTGATGCTGAGCAGTATCCCTTTGGTATTGATCGTGTGGAGTTTTTTGTTAATCGTAAATATATGGCTACTGATACTACAGCTCCGTATAGGTGGATATGGCTGAGGCCTTCGTTTGGTGAATATTATATCCAGGTTGTTGCATATGATAATGCTGGGGGTTCTTCTTCATACGCTTTGTATATCCGTAAGTTCTTCTGAAAGGATATCTTCCTGAAAAATTATCCGTTGAACCTGTGGAGAGTATAGCGTTTCACAACATCTTCTCCAATTTTAATTACCATCAACAATAAACTAGTGGTTTTTACTAGGCAACTCGTGCTCTTTTTTATATCCCGTTATGCAGTAAACCGCTTTGAACTTGAAGTCGAAAAACAGTCTCTTTACACTAATATGTTTCCAACAGAAGAAAAAGGTGATTATTCACCGGTGAAACCGGGTTCAAATCCCTTCCCCTGCACTTATATGGTTATAACAGAGGAAAAACCAACCATTTCCACAATTATTTTTTTTGTAATTAAAAAAAAGATATTTAACTCATAAATAAAAAGGATGCAGAAACTTTTTTTATTAAATTCTTTATTCTCACAAAAAAAGTCAATAATTTAAAAAAAGGGTAAGGCCTAAAATTAAATTTAAGAAAAGCTAAAATTGAGGTCTGATGTAATATGAAAATGTTAATCGGTGAAGAATGGGTAGATAAAAAAGAAAAAATCATTGTTAAAGATCCCTATAGTCATGGAATAGTTGATAGGGTTCCTAAAGGCACAAAAGAGGATATGAAAAAAGCTATTGATTTTGCAGTTATAGGATTTAAAATTAGTAAAAATATGCCTGTACATAAACGAATTGATATTTTGATGAATACAGCAGGAATTTTAAAGAAAAATCAGGAGGAGTTTGTTCGTATTATTTGCAGTGAGAGAGGGAAAACGGTTCGTGAGGCTAGGAAAGAGGTTAGCCGTGCGATAAATACTATCACAATTTCTGCTGAAGAAGCAAGACGAATTGTTGGTGAAACCCTCCCCTTTGATAGTGTGCCAGGTTCTGAAAGTCGAATTGGATATTATTATCGTTTTCCAATAGGAATCATTGGCGCAATTACACCATTTAATGACCCATTAAATCTTGTTGCTCATAAACTGGGCCCAGCCATTGCTGGAGGTAACTCTATCGTACTAAAGCCTGCTACTGCTACACCTCTTTCTGCATTAAAACTTGGTGAAGCATTTATTAAAGCAGGTCTTCCAAAAAATATTTTGAATATTGTTACAGGTTATGGCTCTGAAATTGGAGATGTATTAGTAAATGATGATCGTATAAGAATGATTACTTTTACAGGTGGAGTGCAAGCAGGTCTAAATATTTTAAAACACGCAGGCCTTAAAAAAATAAGTATGGAATTAGGCTCTAACTCTCCGACTATTATAATGGATGATGCCGAAATTGATAAAGCTGTAGATCTTTGTATTTATGGAGGTTTTTCATCTGCAGGACAGAGCTGTATTGGCGTACAACGTATTTTGGTACACGCCAAGGTTTATGATGATTTTGCTTCTAAGCTTATTAACCGTGCAAATAAACTAAAAGTAGGATGCCAACATAATGAGGAGACTGATATGGGACCTATGATATCAGAAAAAGAAGCAACCCGAGTAGAACAATGGGTAGATGAAGCTTTAAATAAAGGTGCCAAGCTACTAACTGGTGAAAAACGAAATGGAAGTATTTATTATCCAACTGTTCTTGAAAATATTCCAAATAATGTTAAAATTGATTGTGAAGAGGTTTTTGGTCCTGTTGTATGTTTATATAAGATCAAAAGTCTTGATGAAGCTATTAAGAAAGCAAATAATGTTAGATTTGGACTTCAGGCCGGTATATTTACAAAAAATATAGATAACGCATTTAAAGCTGTAAAAGAACTTGATGTTGGTGGTGTTATTGTAAATGATTCCTCAGATTATCGTATTGACATGATGCCTTTTGGCGGTGTTAAATATAGTGGTCTTGGACGAGAGGGCATTAAGCATGCTCTTATGGAAATGACTGAACCAAAGGTTGTTTGTTTCAATCTTTAATACTATAAGTAATAAGACTATAAATATCTGCATTTCAAATTTTTTCTTTTTCAAGAAATAGATATTTATAGTCAGTTGGAGGCACTAAATTTTCCTTAATTGTTCTTGGGCTTATCCAAGATAATAAATTAAGATATGAACCAGATTTATCATTTGTCCCAGAGCATCGTGCACCACCAAATGGTTGTTGACCAACAACCGCACCAGTCGGTTTATCATTGATATAAAAGTTTCCAGCAGCATTACGCAAGATTTTTGATGCAGTTACAATTGGTTTTCGGTTCTGTGAAAAAATAGACCCTGTCAATGCATATTTTGATGTTTGATCACAGATGTGAAGTGTTTCCTCAAATAGTTCATCTTTGTAAACAAAAACTGTAAGGACTGGCCCGAAAATTTCTTCTTCCATAGTAATAAAATGAGGATTAGTTGTTTCTATTATAGTTGGTTCTATGAAATATCCCTTGGAGCAATCGGTTTTTCCACCGATTATTATTTTTGCTTCTTTGGAGTTGCGAGCCTTATTAATATAATCGCTAATTGTATCAAATGATTGTTTGTCAATAACTGCATTAATAAAATTTGAAAAATCCTCCACATCTCCTATTTTAATTTCTTTAAGCATTTTGTGCACTATGGATTTCACGGTTGGCCAAAGTGAGATAGGTATGTATAAACGGGATGCAGCGGAACATTTTTGTCCTTGATATTCAAAAGCACCTCTCACAATGGCTGTTGCAACAGCGTCAACATCTGCCGAGGGGTGGACAAAAATAAAGTCTTTACCACCAGTCTCTCCAACAAGTTCTGGATAAGAGTCATAGACATTAAGTTTATTGCTGATAGTCTTCCAAAACATGCTAAAAACAGGTGTTGAACCTGTAAAATGAACACCACCGAGTCTTCTATCATTTAAAACAACATTACTAATTGTTTCGCCTGAGCCAGGTAAAAAATTTATGACTCCTTTTGGAAATCCTGCTTCCATGAATATTTCCATAAGAATATTATTTGAAAAAAGAGAAGTCGTTGCAGGTTTCCAAAGAATGACATTACCCATAATAGCAGGCGCAGTTGTCAGATTACAAGCAATAGCAGTAAAATTAAATGGAGTTACTGCAAAGATAAAACCTTCAAGAGGTCTATAATCAATTCTATTCAAAGTGCCAGGTGATGCATCTGGTTGATCAGAATAGATTTTCTGCATATAATAGGCATTGAACCGTAAGAAATCAATTGTTTCACAGGCAGAATCAATTTCAGCCTGATACACATTTTTACCCTGGCCAAGCATTGTGGCAGCATTCAATGTAAAACGATATTTTTTAGATATGAGTTCTGCGGCTTTCATAGCAATAGAGGCACGTTCCTCCCATGGAAAATCCTCCCAAACTTGTTTGATAGACATTGCACTCTCAATTGCATCATTGACTGTTTCTGGTGTTACTTTATGATAAGTTGCTAAAACGTGTTTATGGTTATGAGGCATAACAACTTTGCCTAAATCATTGGTCTTAATTTTTTTTCCTTTAATGATTGGCATTATTTCTATTTTCTTTTTTTGAATGTTTTTCAATTCATTGATAATTGATTCCCTTTCATCACTTTTTGGAGGATATTCTAATATTGGCTCGTTTTTTGGTTTTGGGATATTGATAATTGTTTCGTTCGTTTCAATCACCTCTTTACATGGCATAAAAAATTAGTATATATAATTACGCAGGTGTATTCAATTATTGCCAACAAAGAGATTTGAAGTTGAAGTCAAACTTCCTTCCTCTGCATAATTTTTATATCCAATGCCAATAACATGGTATTATGCAATATTACAATGAAGAAAAAATGAAAAATCTCAGATTGAAAATAGAAAAAGATGTTTTAAGTTGGCCTAATGTAACTACGAAAAAAATGTATGGTTGTCCCTGCTATAAGTATAAAGAAAAATTATTTGCATTTATTGTGACCGATGGTATTGTTCTTACCAAAACAAATGAACAGGATAAAATTAAATTATCAAAAGAATTTTCTATTAAACCATTCCAAGCAGCAACAAGGATAATGAAGGGTTGGCCACAGATACCCTTTGATGAAACATCAGACATTGAAAAAATAATTCTGTTTATAAAAAAGAGTTATAATCAATCAAAGACCTAAATGTATATTTTTTTAAATGTCAACAGGATTAATGATTTAATTTTTAATATTAAAAATGGGTTCCATTCACTTCCATTGCATACTTTTACCCTCGACAAAGATTTAAATAACCAAAGTGTTTTATTTTTTCTGTAGAGGGAAGGAAAATGATAAAAAATAATATGATATGGAAAGGTATAGGGGTTGGGATCATTCTATTGTTCGTTGGAACCGCTATAGTTCCAGCGATAGCACAGACCACAGAGAAACAATCGGTATCACGAGGGAATTGGTTATATGTTGGTGGGACTGGACCAGGTAACTATACGAAGATTCAGGACGCGATTAATGCTTCCTCTAATGGAGATACGATCTATGTCCATAAAAAAATCTATTACGAGCATATTCTAATAGCAAAAGATATAAATCTTCTAGGTGAATACAAAGAACAAACCATAATCGATGCGCAGGGGACAGGGACCGCTGTTCAAATCGGCGGGTATGTAAACTTCAGTGGATTTACAATCAGAAACGCAGAGGTGGGTGTTAATAATTATTACAGCCCATCTTCTGACGATGTTTACATCTTTTTTTTGTATGGAAATATCATCACAAATAATATCGTTGGGATTGGATTGTCAGGATCTTTTCACAATGTTATCTATGGTAACATAATCACACAGAATCAGTTCGGTATTAACTTCTTCAATGCAGACGATTACGAAGTTAAGAATAATAATTTTATTGACAATGAAAAACATGCGTATTTCGAATATGTGCTCTTTGTACAATTTATGCCACGAATAAAATGGGATGGCAATTATTGGGATGACTGGAACTTACGATTACCTAGACCTATTAAAGGGGAAAAAGTAATAATTTTCGTATTTCGCCCTGGTACAGCCTTTAAAAAAACTGTGTGCTCCTGGTATAACATCGATTGGCATCCAGCAAAAGAACCATATGGCATGTATTAATTGAGGTCAACGGGTGAAACCATTATTTTTTATGACTAAACTCGTGTTCAAATCCCTTCCCCTGCATACATTTTTTATAGAAAAAATATTAAGAGAGATATGATTCATCTAAAAAATAAGTATGCACATAAAATACCCTGAGATTGGAGTGTGTGGGCTTTCTTGTAGACTTTGCCCTATGTATAATACTGAAGCGGATAGTAGATGTATTGGTTGTAAAAGCCCAAATAGAATGGCTGTTGGTTGTCCGTTTATAACTTGTGCTGTAAAGAAAAAAGGCATTGAATTTTGCGGGCATTGCAACGAAAGTAAGACCTGTGAAAAATGGGAGAAACATAAAGAAGCAGGGAAAAAGAACGATTCTTTCAAATGTTATCAGAAACTTGATGACAATATTTTGTTTATACAGAAAAATGGAATATGTGAATTTGAAAAAGTACAGAAACAAAGAGAGCTGTTACTTAAAGAGATGCTAAGAGATTTCAATGAGGGACGTTCAAAAAGTTATTATTGCATTATTGCAACCGTGTTTGAAATAGAAGAATTGGAAAAAGCATTAAATCAAGCAAAAAAAGAATCCAACAGCTTGGAAATAAAAGATAAATCTAAAATCCTTCATTCAATTTTCGATGAAATTAAAGAGAAGAAAGGTTACTGTCTAAAATTGAGGAAATGAATGAAACTGCTCTTTTTTATCTCAACATGAGAAACAACTAAGTTTATGATGGTAATTTGGTGCCCAAATCCCCTCCCACGTATAGCTTTCATTAGGAACAAAGATTTAAATAAACATGATTTTTATTTAATAGTATAGGGATATGAAAATGAAAAATAATATTCTAATATGCAAAGGGTTTTTAATTTGTATTATTTTCTTACTTATAGGTACATTTTTCATTCCAGCGACTGCTCAAGATACTGGAAAAACAATTTCGACATCTAGGGGGAATTGGTTGTATGTTGGAGGGAATGGACCAGGGAACTATA
Source organism: Thermoplasmatota archaeon (assembly GCA_046496795.1). Classification (GTDB taxonomy): domain Archaea; phylum Thermoplasmatota; class E2; order DHVEG-1; family DHVEG-1; genus JAUWYM01. The sequence goes on along the minus strand of JAWOGM010000051.1, from coordinate 30,376 downwards.
CCAAGATTCAGGATGCAATTAATAACGCCAATCACTGGGACACCGTATATGTCTATCGTGGTAACTACTATGAGAATATCATCATTGAGAAACATGGCCTGAGTCTTATAGGCCAAGACAAACACAACACAGTAATTCATAGTCCACAAATTACTGAGCATACCATTAGCATAAAGGGGTCATATGTCACAATCCAAGGATTCAGCATAGAAAACGCAACAGCGTCAGGTATCATCTGGGATGCATCTGGTGTGTTTATTTACTCTTCACATGTTGTTGTACAGAACAATATAATCAGTGGAAATAGCCTAGGGCTCTGTGCTCTCAATATCGCCTTTAATCTAACCATTTGCAATAATAGTTTTATAGATGGTGGTATCCTTTTTGGGAATTATCTACATACTCCTGAAAACACGGAGGTACCCCTTAAGTGTTTTCTACATAACGTGCATAATAATACAGTCAACGGCAAACCACTCTATTATTTTAAGAATGTCAAAGACTTTGTCGTTCCAGATGATGCAGGCCAGGTGATTCTTGTCAATGGGACGAACGTGACTGTAAAAGATTCATCTTTTACTCGTTGTGATTTTCCGATAACCTTGAATTATTGTACTAGCTGTATCGTTGAACAGAATAACATTAAAGACTCATATGGTGAACTAATGACCATGTATTCAAATCACTGCATAATTCAGAATAATACAATTGACAGCATTTTAATGGGAGTGTGTCTAGATCAGAAATCAAAAAACAACATCGTGAGGTTCAACACTGTTACAAACAGTTCTGCAGGACTAGTTGTTATGATTGAATCCAATCACAATATGATATATGAAAACAACATCCATGGCAATTATCTGGGCATCAGACTGTTCCAAAGAGCCCATGACAATCTAATCTCTAAAAACATGATTCATCAGAACCGTATTGGCTTATTATTGTCAGAAGAACCCTACGATAATGCAATTGAGAACAACACATTTGTGAAAAACTCTGTGCAGTTACAATCCCTTGGCAGAACAAAGAACTTTTATCATCACAATTACTGGGGTAGAACACGAATGTTTCCAAAGCTTCTTTTCGGCTGGTTCATGCCTGAAAACATCATACCAACAGTTGCGTTCCCCTATTGTATCACTGGTATAGATTGGCATCCAGCAAAAGAATCCTATTACATTTAAGTTATTTCAATGAAAAAATGATATATATTAAAAAAAATTAATAATAAATTATTAGTTTATTTTTAAATCATCATTAAAGATTTAAATGCCTTTCAATGCATAACTTTTTTTATTTAATAGATATTTAAATTACTATTAATTGTTTAATTTTGTATAACTGAAAGTAAATGTTGAATAAAAAATTCTTGATAAAACTAAATTAAAAAAAACATCTCCATAAATAAATTTTGTCAATAAGTGAGATATATTTTAAATGAATAATTTACCAAACTTTAACTGAAAATAATATATATTGTGAAATCTTATAAACCACGGAGCCATAACACTACTATACCATGATATATCTTGATGCGTTTCTTGCTATCTTTATTCCTTTGTTAATTATTGTTAATCCTGCATCAACACTTGCACTTTTTAGTGCAATAACAAATAATTATTCAAAAACCGAACGGAAAATAACTGCTAAAAACACGGTGAAATATGCGGCGATTCTTTTACTTATATTCGCTTTTTCAGGGTCTTTAATATTAGAATATCTAGGCATAGAAATTTATTCATTACGGATTGCTGGTGGAATATTACTTGCTTTTGTAGGACTTGATATGACTCGTCATGGTAAACAATTTGGTGAAAGTAAACCTGAGAAAGATCAAAAAGCAGACTATTCAATTGTACCACTTGCCATGCCTTCTTTGGCAGGTCCTGGTGCAATAACAGTAATTATTGTAAGTATGAAAATTTTAAGGAATACTGGGCGTAACGGTTTTGCATTATCCTGGATTGTTAGTATATTGCTAGCAATTTTTGCTATAATACTGGTGATGATCATAGCGTATATTATATTTATCTGTTCAACGTATATAATAAAAATAGTGGGGAATAAAGGAATGGATGCTTTCTCTCGTGTTATGGGTCTATTAACAGTGGCCATTGCAGTACAATTTATGTTTATAGCCATGGAAAGTTGGCTCCTTTCTCAAGGCATTTTATAGAACATTCGAAACATTTATATGTTTAATATATTATAATAAATTAGGTGTTGTGAAAAAATGTTTCAAAAAAGTTTGAGTATTTTGTTGTTATGTATGCTAGTGACTACAGGTTTCTCTGTTCTCTCAATCGCTGAACCAGAGAGAAATGATAATACCGTTTTAAGCTCATTTATCCAATTCTCAGAACCTGAGTTAACAATACATCAAGAACATATAAGTATAAGTTTAGAACAAGCCACATCGTACCTTAACAATCCAGATTATTACCAACTACCTGTTGTTACAGAGCAATTTGTTTTTCCGTTTAAAACAAGTATAACTGACATATCCGTTGATTTCTTAAATGAATATGAAATACCACTTGAGAAAAGTATAAGAAGTGGACCAATCACACTGCCCGACACCACAGGAGAAATACCCTTACTGTATCCAAAACAAAAAGAAATAAACCTCGAGTCAAGCATTGAAATATATCCAGAGGATAATTTTAAATATCATATTGCAGCTGGAAGAATAGGAACAGAAATCCAAAATATCCTTTCCATCTCTCTGTTTCCTATACAATATTCCCCTTCACAGCAAAAACTTATATGTTATTCCCAAGCAGAAATAGTTATAAACTACCAATATCCTGATCATCCTTATATTTTAAACAATGAATACGAATTACTCGTTGTTGGACCAAATGCATTTTCAAATGAAATTCAACCACTAATCGACCATAAAATAGATACTGACATGGATACAAAATTTGTAACAGTTGAAGAAGTCTTCAATGGTAAATATTTTACACCAACTGGTAGAGATGATGCTGAGATATTAAAATTTTTTATTAAAGATGCTTTAGACGAATGGGGTATCACCTATGTTCTGTTAATCGGTGGAAGAAAAGGAGGAATATTTGAAGAAACCTATTGGGTTCCTGTTCGATATTCGGATTTGGATGATACAAATGTAAGAAGATTTGTAAGTGATCTTTATTTTGCAGATATCTATGACTCAGAAGGTAATTTTTCCAGTTGGGATAGCAATGAAAACGATCTTTTTTCCGAATGGACACATCACTTCCAAGATATACCTGAAATGTATCCTGATGTCTTTGTCGGCAGACTTGCCTGCCGATCTAAACTTGAAGTAAGAATAGTTGTAGATAAAATAATAAACTATGAAATCCAGGCTTATAATCAGGATTGGTTTAAACGCTATATAGGCATAGCAGGAGATACCTACCCTGATGTAGGTGATCCCTACTATGAAGGTGAACTTGCAACAGAAGCAGCCGCAGCATATCTTGAAGAATTAGGGTTTGATATAACCTTTTTATGGACCTCAACCGGTACTTTTAGCGGCCCACAAGACGTAATACGAGAAATTAGCAGAGGAGCAGGATTTGCTCATTTTTCCGGACATGGAAATCCAGCCTCTTGGAGTAATCATCCCCCTAACGACAAGGAAACCTGGGTAAATGGATTAACAAATAAGGACATGTGGCTGTTAAATAATGACGAACAACTCCCTGTAACTATCGTCGGTGGATGTTCTAACGGTCAGTTCAACGTTTCATTAACAAATATGATACGAGATATTACTAAATATGGTATAAATCAGTATTTCTTTGAAGAGCCATATCATTTCTATCGTCGAAAAGCACTACCACATTGCTGGAGTTGGTCACTTGTCAATAAAAGACGTGGAGGCGCTATTGCTGTTATTTCTAATACCTGTCTTGGGTATGGAATTCGAGGTGAAAACTGGAACACAGGTAGAGGACGATGGATGGAAATGGCTTTCTATCAATCATACAGTGAGGGAAATACCATACTAGGTCAAACACATGGACAAAACATGATTTACTATCTCGATGAATTTTATTCATCAGCAGATAAAATTGATATAAAAATGGTTCAACAATGGGCTTTATTAGGAGATCCAAGCTTACGAATCGGTGGAGTACCTAGTTGAAAGGATACTTCGTTTACAAAAGGAGATCATGCTTTTCCTTTTTTTTAAAAGCATCAAAACAATCTCCTAATATTTTATCCTAATCATTAGATATAATAGAGTCGAATCAATAATTATAAATATTATTACTAGCAATAATGTATGCATTAATTAGGGGAATAAAAAAAATGAAACGATTAAGAATATTTCTAATGGTAACAATACTGCTTATTCTACCTTTTTCTTCAGGTAGTATTATAGCGTTTTCAAACAAAATTGAAACTTCAAATACCTGTATATTTACTCTTAATTCAGCACAAGGGTATACCAATATTACTGTAGGGGATGCATGGAATATGACTCAATCCCTATCAAATGGTGAGCAGATACCAATTGATGTACGAAGAGACGATGAATGGATAGTCGAACATATCCATACACCTTTTCCCCAGCATGCACAACATTGGCCAAATTTACAAGAAGGACAACAATTAACTGCATTTCTAGAAGCCTATAAAGACAAAGAAGTAATCATCTACTGTAGAACAGGAGTTCGAAGCTATAATGCCGTAAAACTTCTCATCGCTAATGGATTTAATGGTATAATCTATCATATGCTTGGAGGTATTGTTGAATGGAAAAGCCAACAACTACCCACCAAACCAAACAATGCACCTGAAACTCCAACCATTACAGGACCAAGTAATGGTAAAGTAGGAATCACTTATGAATATATATTAACAACGTTTGACTCAGATTATGGCGATGTTTATTATCATATAGACTGGGGTCCTTTTTCAGGAAATGAAGAAATAGGCCCATTTTCTTCTATGGATGAAGCGATAGCAACAAATACCTGGCCTAAACAAGGCACATATGAAATCAAAGTCAAAGCAATTGATAGGTATTATACTGAAAGTGATTGGGCAATATTATCAGTAGTGATGCCCATCTCACAAAATATTGCCATTCTTCAATTCTGGCAGCAGCTGATGATGCGATTTCCCAATTTATGTCAAATGGTTAGATGTCTCTTAGGACTTATCTAATCATTTATCATTTTTTCATTAAAAAATGTATATATTCCAAAATATAACTTTTAATTGCTGGGAGTATCATGAGAAAGGATATAAAAAAGATAAAACGAAACCATTAGAATCCCAAACAATGAGGACAGTTGATTAAGGTAAACATTAAAGATGCTGTAGTAATTCAAATTATCATTAACAAAGAATCAGAAAATGTAATAGAATTTTCTTTTGATAAAAAAATGACGTAGTGAACATAGCAGACAAGATGAGGGCCTAGTTTAAATTCTTGAAGGAGAAGCAAGAATAACAATTTCTAGTTCATCTTTTCATCCAAAACAAGCAGAAATGAGTATCATATCAGCCGATAAACCCTATAGCATATAAGCAATAAAAAAATATAAAACGATGTTAATCATGATACAATCATAACATTCCATTTAAAGAATAAAACTATTAAATTGATAAAAAAAATTGTGCATGAGTAACTATCAGCTAATTATTGGAAAAAAAATCTAAAACAACTATGATGAAAATTAAGCATGAGGAAAAGTAGCATGTCTCTTGATGAATCGCAAATTATACAATTGCAAAACAAAATCCTTCTTTACTATAAAGCTAATGGCCGTGATCTACCATGGAGAAAGACAACAGATCCTTATAAAATTTTAATATCAGAGCTGATGCTTCAGCAAACTCAAGTATCGCGAGTAATAGAATACTATAACAAATGGATTACCACATGGCCAAATAATTCCTTACTAGCAGAAGCCAAACGAAAAGATGTTTTACATGCATGGATGGGACTAGGCTATAATACAAGAGGAATTAATCTTCATAAAGCATCACAGATTATTGTAGAAGACTACCAAGGAGATGTTATAAAAGCAATGAAAAACTATAAAAAAATACCTGGAATAGGAAAATATACCTCCCAAGCAGTGCAAATATTTTCAATCAATGCTGATATAGTCACCGTCGACACCAACATACGACGGATTTTTATGTATGAATTCAATCTTCCAGCAGATATTTCTGATTCGGAAATATGGAATATTGCACAAAGATGTCTTCCAAAAGGAAAGAGTAGAGAATGGCATAACGCTCTTATGGATTATGGAGCGATGTATCTTACATCAAAAAAAACAGGTATTCCACCAAAAACAATACAATCAAAATTTGAAGGATCAGATCGGCAAATTCGAGCGCAGATTCTGCGCCAGCTTCTTAATAAACCCGTTGCGGTAAAAGATCTACAACAACAATACCAATATGAATCTGATCGATTACTAAAAATTCTTGAAAAAATGAAAAAACAAGGAATCATAAAAAAAGAAAAAAATTATTATGTTCTCAACGAATCATAAAAATTCTTTAGCGTAATTTTTCATTGATATAAAATTGTCTAACATTATAACTTCGAATGAGTTTAATAAAAATCCTATAAAGACTAAACTGTGAGTTTGAAAAACTACGTTTAATAATATTTGGATAGGAATAAAAATCTCTTGAGATGCGTTTGATACCTTCCCTGAGCTCTTGTTCGGTAAGATTCTTTAATTTATAATTAACATTACCCTCCGCATATTTTGACCAATCACGACAAGTAATTCTTCCTTCATTGTCATATCGATTAAATAATTGAGTCCCAGGATATGGAGTTACAACACTAAATGATACTTCATCAAAACCCCAATCATACATGGCATGTAATGTTTTATCAAATGTTTCAACAGTATCAAAATCAAAACCAAACATAAAAAAACCGGTGATCATCATACCGTTATCTCTAATCTTTTTCACAGCCTGTTTATATTGCTCAACTTTATTAGTGGTCTTCCCTGAAGCATCAATGTTTTCCTGAGAAATAGATTCAATACCAACATACCAATTAAAAATACCAGCATTTCTGGCAAGTTTTAAAAATTCATCATCACGAGCCAGGACATTAATATTTCCATAACAAGAGAAATATTTATTAAGCTCGGCCATAGCTTTAAACAAAGATTTAGAATATTTAGGGGCGACTGTCAATGATGCATCAGCAAAAAAAATTGATTTAGTTTTAATGGATTTCATCTCAGCAATCATATGATCAACAGGACGAGCTCGTACACGATTTCCCTCAACAACAGTCATCGCGCAAAAATCACATCCAGTTGGGCAACCTCGAGTAGCTTGAATAGGTTCATCAAAGGGGTTATATGTACCAATATCATGACGGGCAGGAGGAATCTCCCAGGGTTCAACAAATCGTTCAGGTCGATAGAATGGTTTAAGCTGATTATTCTCAATGTCAGATAACAAGCGTGGAAGGGTTAATTCTGCTTCACCGATGACAACACTGTCAACATGGGGCTTCACCTCATCAGGCAACAACGAAGGATGATATCCGCCCATAAAAACAGGAACACCTCGGTCTCTAAATTCCTTTGCAACCTCATAACCACGAAGAACATTAAAAGTCATACAAGACAGACCAACGGCATCATATTCTGAGCTAAAACGGATAGGTTCAATGCGTTCATCTATAACTCTAACCGTATGGTCTTTGGGAGTAATCCCTGCGAGTTGTTTTAAGGTCAATGGTGGATGAGTAAAACGATTAAACATTTTGTAGTTAGGAGTTGGATGCGGTGTAATATATAATATTTTCATAGTATCACAGTAAACATTGAAACAAATTATTTTACTTCAATACAAAAGCCTTATTTTACACTCCTTTATAAATATACCTAATCGCTATGGTGATGGTTGAGGCTTTTTTTTTAATTGTTTATGAATTGATGCTTTACAGCCATGACATATTCCTTGAGCGATTTGGCTTATATCAGATAATTTTTTACCACAAGCCCAACAAAAAAAATCTGGATTATCCGTTGTTTGTTCATTGCCAGTTTTACATTTATGACAAATATGAAGAGTAATCTCATCAATAGAACATAACTGTACGCCACATATTTTGCAGAAAAATACTTCTTCATTCATCATTTATACCTAAACATATTCTTATGATAAAATCTAGAATGCAAATATTCTATATATAGTTGATGAACATTTTTCTTTTAGGATTTTTATTAGAATATTTCATCAGTAAATTTAAATATAAAGTAATATTATATAATTTAATATGCAAATTAATCTTAAAGTTATCATAGCTATACTAGTAGCTATTATCATTGTTACAAGCGGTATTTCCATCTATTTTTTAATGGACCCAGAGGAAAGAGAACCATTAGAAATTACTGATGTTACTGGAAATGTTTCTGCAAAACAAGGAGATATTGTTACCATATCCGTTAATTTTTCAGATGATAAACAGGTAAGCTCTGCTGTTATCTATTACAGAAGAGAATCAGAGACAAAATGGGAAAATGCATCTATAATTGGTGGTAGTTATGATATTAATATTCCAAGAAATATTCTTGAAAACTGGCAGTATTATATTGTTGTTTATGACAAAGCAGGAACTGGCCCTATAGGAAATCCATCTATTGATGGTAATATTTATTACACCATTACTGTTGCAATGGCGGATGATGAACAAATAGTTCATACTGTTTTTATTGAAAAAGCAACAGCAACAGATTGCAGATATTGCCCCTATGCTGCAGATAGATTACATCAACTTTTTACCTCGGGCAATTATCGATTTTATTATGTAAACATGGTAGAAGATAAAAACGAAATAGCAAAAACTCGAGTAAATAATGATTATAATAATTATGGCAATCCCACCTCATATATTGATGGCGGATATAAAGTGCTGATGGGTGGTTTACATTCCCTGTCTGAGTATGGTAATGCTATTAGAGCTGCAGAATTACGAAATGTACCACAAATAAAAATTAATGTTACCGCAACCTATGATGAAATAACAGATTCATTTACCACAACAATTGTTATGACCAATTACGAAGAAAATAGTTATACCGGTCAAATACGAGTGTATCTTACTGAAAAGATTTCCCGGTGGAATGACTATAATGGTTCAAAATATCGTTATGGATTTCTTGATTTCATCATTAATCAACAGATTACCCTAGCTGCACGAGATATTACAGAAATCTCCCGTTCGTATGATTCAACTGATCTTGACCCTGAAAATCTTATGATAATGGCTGTTCTTTTTAGCTCTCAAAAACAGCAAGGATATGCAAACCCACCTGATCAAAATCCATTTGATGCATACTATGCAGATGCCTGTGATGCTACCGAAGTTATTGAAGGTGGAGATCTTCCACCAGAAACAGGTATAATCTCACCTAAAAAAGGAAAAATTTATTTTGGTGGAAATATCCTTGGACAAAAAATATTTCCAGATTATGGATTAAAAAATACGTTTCTTTTTGGTAAAATCATAATCACTGCTTATGCTACTGCTGATTCAGGAATAGAAAAAGTTGAATTATATATTGATGGAGAACTGTATGAAGAACTTGAAGAAGAACCATATCAATGGAGTTTTAGAACAACAAAAGGTAGATTAAAACATTTATTCCTCCGCCAACATACCATAGAAGTTATAGCCTATAGTAACTCAGGAAAAAATTCAACGGATTCCATGATTGTATGGGGGCGATTTTAAAAACATTATATAAAAATTATTCATTATTATATGCGAGAAACAATCCATCTAAATGTTTTTTTGAAAGCTTTTTATAGACCTCAGCATTAGACTTAATCACATCAATAAAATTTTTATCTTGCTTAACAACCTTACCGGGCACTCCAAGAACAAGACTATTTTTTGGAATTTTGGTACCTGCAGTAACTAATGCATTAGCACCAATAATTGAACCAGACCCAATAACAGCACCATCTAAAATTGTTGAATGAATACCAATAAGACAATTATCCTCAATTGTTGCACCATGAACCATAGCACAATGTCCAAGGCTTACATTTTTTCCAATAGAAACAGAAAATTTCTCATTGACATGAATAACACAACAATCCTGAACGTTAGATCCATCACCGATAGAAATAGTATTTTGATCACCACGTATAACAGCATGTGGATAGATACCACAGTTTTTTCCAATAGTTACCTTTCCAATTATAACAGCTGATGGTGCAATAAAACTTGATTTATCAATAGTTACCATAAAATACTACCTCTCATTCTCCTACATTAAAGAAGTTTTCATATAGTTTTTGATAAAAAATTTAAACTAATATCAAACACTTTACTACAACAAGTCAAAAAAACAAAAAAATTTGTAATAGTTTTAATAGCAGAATAGCATTATCAGGCATTGATGGTGAACATATGGATGATTTAATTAGATATACAGGTAATAAGGCTGGAGTCATTTGGGATTATCTAAATACACGTAATTCTTCCACAAAAGAAGAATTAATAAAGAAAACTAAGCTTTCAAAAGATGAACTGTATTTTGGAATTGGATGGCTAGCACGGGAAAACAAAATTGCCTTCGATGACAAAATGTATACCCTAAACCCAACCAATCTAACACCCATAATTGGAAATGATGCTGGAACACTGTGGAAAATATTGGATGTCTGGGATGAACTTGATACCACTTCTCTACGTAGATTATCAAAACTTGATGAAACACAACTCTATGCTGCACTTGGTTGGCTGCTCTGTGAACAAAAAATCAATGGCAGACTTCAGAACAAAAAAAATAATAAATATCTCTTTTGGCTCAAAAAATAATATTTTTTTAATTTTTTGAGAAAATACCTTTTAATTTTTTTGTAATGCCAGATACCTTAGAGAATTTACTATCATCTGAGTTTTTCTTTTTAGAGAGAAATGGAACAAGTGAAAGTAATCTATTTATTTTCATTTGTATTTTATTAATCCATTTAACATCAGATTGGGATGGAGAATCAATGGTTTTTGTTTTTCCATTTATTAGAGGAGCCTGCCGTCTTTTTTGTGTAGCATTTTTAGGTTTTTTTATATCTAACCCAACGAGGTTTCCAGAACTATCTAGCTTTAACGTAAACGTAGTGTTATAGGGGTCAATCTGTTTTTCTTTTTGTATCACTTTTTTTTCCTTTTCCTTCAGAAATTTTTTTGTTGTTTCATCAGATGATACACTAGAAGGTTTTTTAAAAATATTTATAAATTTTATCTTTATTGGTTTTTTCCTTTTAGCACCAGTAAAAAAATTTTTCTGGATTTTTTTTTCTTTTAAAACTTCATCTTTTTGTTGTTCACCATACTCTTCATTAGGTATATTATTTTCTAATTTTTCATCAGAAAATATTTGCTTAGGATCACGAAAGTTATTAATAGGATTATTAGGATTTTTTAATTCTACTTCAATTTCCTCTATTTCCTGAAATAATTCAAGGATTTCATCGTGTGATTTCACAGTCGATGATTTCTTCAATAGAGGATCTTTATTTGATTCATCATCCATACAATTAACTCTCGCCTCTTACTCCAAACATACCATAGACTGAATAGATATTATCATAAAAAAAACTATCTTTTATTCTATAAGTAGTGAACAGGAGTATCCTTCATGTAAAAATATATTCTCATATATCCAATCTATTGAAAAAGAAGGAAATGGGTATAAAACCATGATGACTTCATCGTTTTATTTTCCAAGAACCAATAAATATAATTAACCAAAGCGTTGCGATTAAAAGAGATGATGTGACAGATATCCACAAACCTAACGAACCAAACACAACCGCCATCATATAGTTACCAACAGCTGTTGGACCAGCAGTAAACAGATTTAACCGGGATTTCTTTTTTACCACATCAATGACTAGTGGTACTGTCACAATTACAAACATATAGATAATAAGTGTAATTGCATAATCCTGCCATATCATATTGCATCTCCTTTACTATTTTGCTTTATCAACAAAGAAATTAACAACTTGTATCGCTTCCTTTGACCTTTTTTTTTATTGATTTTTTCATATTCATATTTAGAATATTCCATTCCTCTTCACATTGTTTACTACAGAACCATTGATCATCGGCTGATATGATCTTTTGGCAGAGCGGGCATTTTATCTTACGATAGTACACATTACGAACATGAGGCATATCCTCCACCAATACTTTCTATTCTTAATAAGCTATTGTTATTGTAACACCATTAGAGAGTGATATTCTATGACAAATAAAAATTATTTGGTTTTTCCCAAACGTATTCTTAGATTTAATAAACAAGAACAAACATGATAGATATGAGGTGTAAAATATATGAATGATAGCATCAAGCAATTCATAATTCTATTAATTGTTATTTCAACTTTTATCATTATAGCAAAAATACTTGTAGAAAATCAAACAATATTTTAAGGATAAAACAATGCATTAATAAATAAATTATATATAGAAAAAGCACCATAATATAAAAGGTTATGAATGTAATAATAAAGAAAAGGAAATACTTTAGATATTTGCTTGTTGTTTTGATAATATGTATTATTTTTACAAGTTCTCAATCAGCACTTCAACGTACGGTACCAAGAAAAAATTTTGATTTTACTACCGATCCCTACATATATTTTACCTATCAAGAAATGACTGATTTACTCTTTGATTTACAAAATAAGTATCCTACATTATTATCTGTTGAATCTTTAGGAAAAACATATGAAAATAGAGATATCTGGTTGGTTACATTAACTGAACAGATAAATCAATCAACACAAAAACCTGCAATACTCTTGCTTGGAGCACATCATGGAAATGAGAAACCATCTTTTGAGATACTGATTTTTTTTATTAATTACATGCTTGAAAATTTTGATAATGAAACAATTAACAATTATAATTCAGATGTTATTTCTTCAGAGCAAATACGCACTGCATTGAATACTACAATACTATACATCATCCCCATGGTAAATCCCGATGGAGTTGAAGCAAATACAAGAAAAAATCGTGAACCAAATTACGGCCCCTTTGGATTTCATAATAATATTACGTCGTACGGTGTGAATCTCAATAGAAATTATGATGATTTTTGGTTTTTATATTATCTTCGTCCGTTTCGCTATCATTTCCTGTTTGCCAGTCTGGATTCAAGCTTCAATTACAAAGGACCCTATCCATTTTCTTCAAATGAAACAAAAGCAATAAAAGAATTTGTTGAAACAAAACATATCAGCATCTCATTATCTTATCATAGCTATGGTGAAGTAATGTTTTTTCCCTGGATGCATACCTCACTTCCAACCCCTCATGAGAAGCTTTTTATCTCGATAGGTGAAAACATGTCGTTAATAAACAATTATCGACTGATAAGTAGTGGTAATTATGTACTTCCACGATTCGCAGGGACCCTTGGCAGCTCAGAGAATTGGTTATATAAAGAAAGAGAAATTTTAGCGTATACTATGGAACTTTGTCGTGAATTTGCACCAACAAATGCAACCCTTATCCACGAGGTTTGTTTAAACCACACCGCAGTACATCTTTATCTTTGTCAACGAGTGCAGACAATTGAAGAAGAAAAATCATTTTTTAAGAACAGATACTAATTCTTCAAAATATTGTTTTAATTTAAAGAATTATGAATGTTTTGAATATTTAATAAAATATAAAAACATAAAAAATATACCATGATTAAAAAATATCTTTTTAAGATAAATTTTGGGAGAAGGGGGGATTTAGTGAGGTGGTGAGGAGATGTGATTAAAAACGCTATATCCCCCATTCTCTAACTATACATATTGCTTTCACAACTATATAAATATTATTATTTATTTTTAATATATTGATAATTTATTATTAACTAATTTCAAATTTACCAATATGTAAAAAGATGAATGATTTCTTACCATTTTTCCCAATATTTTAAATCAGTTGTCGGAGGTTGCTCGTTATCAGAATACACACCGCCCCATTTATTTAATCCACCTTTTTCATCTTTATCAATTCTTTTCTGAAGCATTTGCAACATCTTTTCATCATCAAAGCCTAGTTGCCTCATTTTTTGGGGAGTTGGAATCCCATTTGGAGTCCAACCACGACGGTAGTATACTGCATCAGATAACTTTTCATATTGATTTCGACGATGGTCATATAAATGCTTTATTTTTTTTGCAGTATCCATTTTCTCAACATCAATTTTTGAAAAACCAAAGACATCAATAAGATGCTTATCATATCTGTTCTTACGTGAAAGATATTCCATTTCAGTAACTGGTCCCATGGAACGATAGGGAATCCAATCATCTCTGCGAGTTCCTCTCCCAAGCCATACATTCATCGCACGCTGCCAATTATAGCATCGTTCACTTTGTAATATTAAATCATGCTTATCAACATTCCAGCCGGTCACAGCATTTTGATATTTCACATAATTATCAACATGTTCAGGCACCTTTGCAGGCTCTTCTGTTTCAGCATTATTTGCAGGTTCTACATCATTCCATGGTAGTTTACATAGCCCATTTAGTCCAAACCATGTACGCCACATGGGGAAATAATGAAGAGCTTCAGCTTTATCTTTAAAGGTCGGAATGGCATTATTTACCATATCCATAAAGATAAGCCAGGCTTCATCATGTTGCGGACCTTTTAATGTAAGACCATATCCGCCCTGCATCGCAAGAGATTCTTTGGTAACATACTCTGAATATTCCAATCCTTTGCTTTCCATGCCTGAATCTTCAATAAGGTGAGTATCCCCCCAGCCCTTTTTGATTAACCAATCCTTAACACGCCTGATGCCTTTCGAAGCAATACTGATAAATTCATCCTTATCACCTCGAGCTATACGATGTATAAATTCCATAACAGCTTCAGCATTCCCAAAGCAAAGCTCAAGACCACCACATCGCTGTTTGTTTAAAATACCATATTCATACATTTCCATATAAAATGCAATCGCAGTGCCTGTTGAAATAGTATCAATGCCATATGTATCGCAATAAAAATTAAACTCAAGAATCCATAAGGGATCCCATACTCCCATATTAGAACCACATCCAACTGTTTCATATTCAGGACCGTCCACTGTTACTTTTTGACCTTTATATGGACCAGTCATAACAGTAAAACCATCGACTGTTTTAGCACATGCCATCGTACAACCATGCCAACAACCATCTGGTATGATCTTTGTAAAAAGCTTATAGAAATTAGGCGAATAAATCTTAGATGCTTTAGGGAAACTTCCAAAGCGGTAATTTTCAGTTGGAAGTAAATCATACTCATCCATGATTTCAACAAGATGAACGGTACCAACTGCTCTCATGTTACATTGAAAACGATCAAGATCCCGAATTTCTTTATGAAGCTTAGTACCTACTTCTACAAGTGCACTTGGATCTGCAGGGTTATTTGACACCCCATCAAATGAATCAACTTTGGCCACAATTGCTTTAATTTTTTTATCTCTAAAGACTGTTCCTAAACCACCACGACCGGCTTGTTTCATGCGGGGGACCTTACGTCTGATATCATAAAAAGAAAAATTCAAACAACCCCAATAACTGTGTAGAGCTCCCTTACCAGCTGAAACAACAGAAACTTTCTGCCTTGAAGAATCTGAATCCTCAGATGCATACATATGTGTTAATTGCTCATTGAGAAGATGGGAATCATTTTCCTCTTTTGGAGCAGATTCTATAAATATTTTATTTTTTTCACCATCGATAACAATAATAACATCCTCTTTTGCTTTGCCCTGAATTTCAAGAACATCAAAACCAGCAAATTTCAAATAAGGACCAAAAAATCCACCAACATTACTATCACAAATAATATCAGTGGAAGGAGAAACAGTAAGACATAACGACTTACCCGATCCTGCATATTGAGTAGTACCACATAAAGGACCTGTTGTAATCAATAGCTCGTTTTCTTCACTATCCCATCGAGTCGTTGGTTTGATTGAATCCCACAATAATTTTAAACCAAACCCTCTTCCACCAGTAAATTTTTTTTTCATTTCTTCAGTGACAGTTTTTTCTTTAATTTCATTGGTTGATAAGTTGATATATAGAATTCTATTTGCAAAACCACGATACACATCTTTTTTTTTATAAGAATGCTCAGCTATTCTCAAATGAGTTTTTTTTAATTTCTCAAGATCCCAACTATGTTTTGTATTACCTGATTCATATTTTTCTATAGCTATTTGTCCTTCAGTCATATAATTACACTCCCAGTTTATGATATACCACATCTTTGATTTGCGCTATATCTGTCTTAACAAGCTCAAGTGCTTTTTTCTTACAAGCCCGAACACATGCTCCACAAGAAATGCATTTAAAAGGTTCAATCCTTTCATTTGAAACTTTCATAGCACCAACAGGACAAAAACCAACACAAGCCTGACAGCCAATACAAATATTTTTATTAAGAATTATAACCCCTTTTTTATTTCGCTTCAATGCCCCCACTGGACACATATCTAGACATAACCCTCTTTGATCGCAAACATGCATGGAATATGTACCACTTTTATCTTTGAAAATACGAATCGCTGATTTATCTTTTCCCTCACCTGATTTGAAATGAACCTGAGAACAGGCTTTTTCACAATCAAAACATCCATTACATCGTTCTGGATAAAATTTCAGATGTCTAACTGTACTTATTTCACCCATGAGACAACCTCATGTTATCATTAGAAAATTTGTGATTACCACTATCCAACAAAACATAGAAACACCAATAGTAACAGGGTAATATAATCTATCTGCAAGTTTTAAATCAAGTTTGCTTATTTGAAGTGTTGCAGGGAGTACTGTACCACCAAGTAGAGCTGCAGGTAGACCTGCAGCAAGTATGGATGGTAAAGCCACTATAAAATTTTGAATATAAAACGACCCGAATGAAAGAGGTGTTAAAATCTGGGTAATAAAATATCCTCCTACATAAACACTGTAGCCTGTAAGTATTCCTAAACCTACTTTTGTTGTTAAAGATTTTATATCTCTTAGATCAAGTGGTGTTAGTTTATTAACTATTATTTCGTAGATAAGTCCTGTTGCACCAATCGCAATTGCAGAACAAATATGACATGCCCCAAATGGGTTAAAAAATCGTAATGTTCCTGCGACAAGGCCCATCCCTGTTTGCATTCCTTTCGTTTTGTACATTAATCTGCTTATAGTAAGAAAAAACATTGCAAAGATAGCTGACATAAACAGTCCTGAAGGTAGTTCTGCGTTACTTAGCATAGGTCCTATGATGCATTCTGAAAAACCCCAAAGCGATCCGAAAACTAAAATTCCTGCTAAAAGCTTTGTTCTATCATTCATTTTTTATTTCACCTCTATTTCAACTACATTATATACCCAAAAAGCACGGGCAATATCTGGAAAATATATTCTTGAATAATCTGTTAATATTCCTTTTTGCATGTTTTCCCATTTTACGGTTTGTTGATAAGGGGAGGGTTGCGTTGCTTTAATTGTATATGTATGACATGAGCCACATAAAACTCCAGAATATTCTATAAGACTGTCAAGAGCTATTCCTGACAACTCATCACCGTCTATTTCTATTGTTCTTTTCTCTATATTGTCAAAAAGTTCAGATAACAAATAAGTATTTCCATTGACAAGTATTAGGTTATCTTGATTTATTTCATCTTTCATTGCGTGAACATATAAGGTTGATCCAACTGCAACAAACAGCACAACTATTGCCAAAATCGATATTACTTTATTCTTCCCCATAGGCACTAGAGCACGTATAACAACACATATTATTTAAAAATTATGACAGTAAAACCTTTTCAGGTATAGTAATATTATTATCTCCAGAAATAGAAAAAATATCTATTTATCTCTTTCCTTTTTAATTTTAGGGGATCAAATAGAAATGAAAGGTTGTGGAATTAGATTAGACTTCTATAATTTCTATTGAAACAACCCATTTAGCCCATAAACCTGAATCTGTAATTATATCAGAGTTGACAAATGCAATTCGTAACGGGCCACCGTCTTCCTCACTTATATATTCACCATCTTGTTTATAGGCAAGAATCATTGTTGCACCAGATGTTGCTGTAATATTGCCAGTTGAATTATAGATATTTACAAATCCCATAACATTATCTCTTGAGTAGGTCGTTACCCAGTCGTCACTCGAGGTAACTGTTATGTTATAATCATCAGGTAAATCTTCAAATTCTTCTAAAATTAAAGATATATCAACACCCGTAAAAATCCATGCTGATTCATTTAAATCAGGTGTAATTCGAACAATATCTGGCAGTAATCTCCCCCTAATGTTTCTTGCATAACCGGTTATTGCTGAATAATTTTCTAAATCTTCAAGTGTATAATTCTTTTGTATATTGTTATATAAAATTGTGAGTAAAGTAACAGGTTCATGTGTTTCATCATTTGGAATAATTATATCGCTTTCTGGTAAATTTACCATTACTAACACTATCAATGCTATACATATTGCTATTGCTAGTACTATTGTAATTAATTTATTTGTATTTTTTCCATCTTTTTTGTTTTTTTCCTCAGCCATATTTTTCTTTAATACAAAAATTCTTTAAAAATTTAATTTTATTACTATCTAAAAATATAATCCATTTTTACGTATCTGCTCAACAAAAGAACGAATGATCTGTTCATCATCTGGCCGATATTGTATTTTCTGAAGTAATACATAAGAAATATCGGTACTGATTTGATGTACTTTAGTTCCAAAAGCTTTTTCATACTCAGAAATATAATGTCTGCATAACAAAAATTTTTCTTTTGTAAACATTGGATCTGTTGTAAGCAGTGAAGCAGCTATCCCAGCAATATCTTCTTTCCTATCGCCCAATCGTGATTCTTCAAAATCAACACCCCATATGCAATCAGAAACAATAAAATTTCTCAATATCGAATCTCCATGAATACGATAGTTATCCTCGGTTTTAAAAAATAGATGAAATCTTGCATACCATTCAGCTAACAATGTCATTAATTGTTTTTTATCTTCTGATCTTGTTTGTTCATTATGTAAAACATCACAGAGGTTTTCACCACTAATATAATTTAATAAAAGGACATTATTGTCAGTATCTTTTTGGAAAACCATTGGCATAGAAATATGTTGACATCCCTCTGAAAGCACTTTGAACTCTTTTTCCATATTTTTCCTAAATGCTGGGGCATACCATTTAATAACACATGCTTTGTTATTTATTAGAACATAACACACTGTATTTTTTTTACTTTTAAATCGCCTCTGAACGATCAATTTCCCATATTTAGAGGATTTTTTAATAAGTTCTTCAATTTCCTTCATAATGTTGGTTCTCCTACGTATTTTGATAATCGCTCTGAATTTCTTGTTGTTAAATAAATTCCTAAAAGAATAACACCACCACCTATTATGGTAAATCGAGATGGCTGCTGTTGAATTGAAGGTAAGACATAAGCAAGAAGTGATGAACCTATTGGTTCGCCTAAGAGAAAGACTGAAGCAATTGAAGCTTTGATATATTCTAATGACCAATTATACAGAGTGTGTCCAAAAATCCCTGCGATAATGGCCATAAGAAAAATAATTTTTATATCTTTTACACTGATGGTAATAATTGGAACTTGAAAAAAAAGACAAAGAAGAAATAATGTTATTGTACCGGAACAATAGACAATAAATGCATAGGGAAATATTGATATATTCTTTCTTATTATTCTTCCTCCAAGTATATACAGCCCTGCAGCAACTCCACCTAACAATGCAAGAATATTTCCTTCAATACTATCAATGGAAAAGGAAACAAACTCATAATTCCCATAAACCAGTACAAAGACACCGGTAACTGAAAGCGCTATACCAAGTGCATTAATGGTACTTAATTTTTCTTTAAGAAAATACCATGATAATGGGCCTACAAGTATTGGATGAGATGTTACTAAGACAACTGAACTGGCAACAGAAGTTTTTGTTAAGGATGAGATCCATAATGCAAAATGAGATGCAAGAATTATACCAATAATAATCATGGAAATCAAAGAAAGTAGAGAGATATTAAAAAGCTCAGTTCTTGTTTTTTGTCTAAGCCCAATAAAAGGGATAATTAACAGGGTTGTAAATAATAAACGAAAAAAAGCAATAGATAATGGGGGAGCCTCGCAAAGTAAGACTAAAATAGCAGCAAATGAAACTGCAATAATCGATGCGATAAGTGCGACATAATATTTATTCATCTGACTCTGATAAAGTACTTGAGATTATATCATTTTTCTTTTTTATCTAACTCTTTGTACGTTCATAAAAAATATAACAGAATAGCTATTATGGTATTGTATGACAAGTATACCTGTAATTGGTTTATATGGGGAGTCAGATAGTGGTAAAACAACCCTAGTTGTTAAGATTATCAGATATTTTAAAAAACAAGGTCTCCAAATAGCAACGATAAAACAAACCAACAAGGATGTCCTACTTGACACAGTTGGAAAAGATACATTCAAACATAGAGAATCAGGAGCAGTATGTACAACTTTATATTCTGCAAATAACACAGACATAATGATCAATAAAAAAATCAATATAACTGAACTGATTGATATTATTTCAAAAATGGAATTATTTGATTTTCTTATCATTGAAGGATCATCTGATCCTCAAATACCAAAAATTAGAATTGGAACCATAAAACAGAGAGCAAATACAATATTAGATTACATGGGAGATTTTAATCAAGTTGTTGATACAATAAATCACATAATAAAAACAAAAGAAAAATATGATGTATTAACAATAAAGGTAAACGGCAATAACATACATTTATCAGAATTCCCAACTGAAATTATACAGAACAGCCTTTTGGGTATGATTTCAAGTTTAAAAGGGGTAAATACAATTGATACCGTTGAGATATTTATTAAAAAATATAAGAAAAAAAGTGATGCATAACATACAATACTCAATAATCATCACCTCAGATATCTAGTTACATTGAGAACTAACGGGGGAAGAATAATAATTGGGATGATACAGATATTGGGGAAATCCTCTCATCTGTCCATTCTTTTTATTTATTGCAACCCGCCCCAACGATACTAGCATATAATCTCGTTTAAACCTTTATTATTTTTTCATTCAACGAAAAATATCACAACTATTTTAATAAAAATATAAAAGTTATGCAAGTTGCCAATTCATACGAACATGTATCTGCACAAAAATCATTTATACTCTCAACCAATTTTGAATTGTGCTAAGAAGGGACATATTAAAAAAGATATGCATTGGGATGCATGAATAAAATAAATAGAAAATTATAGTATGACCCTTTTTTGTAAAAAAAATATAAGAAGATGTGAGGAGAATAATATGATTAAAATAAAAGTCAAAAATGATAATGAAAAAACATTTGAACAATGGACACAAGAACTTCAAAAGGAATTACCAGTATTTTGGAATGAATTCCACCTAAATAAATAGGGATCACAATAAAAACCATTTGATCACGGATAGAAACAAAATAATAATTCTATCTTAGTGCAGCTATCACAACAAAGATATGAAATATTTTAAATAAAAAAAGTATATCCTAAACAATGGCTTATAAAAAACCCAATATAACAGTTGATGGAATAATATTAAAAGATAACAAGATACTCCTTGTTAAACGAAAAAACAATCCTTTTAAAGATAAATGGGCACTGCCTGGAGGATTTGTTGAATATGGAGAAACAACAGAAAAAGCAGTAGTCAGAGAAATATTTGAGGAGACCGGACTGAAAACAACCGTTCAAAACCTTATCGGTGTCTACTCAGACCCTTTGAGAGATCCCAGAGGACATACAATATCAATTGTTTATATTCTTAATATTACTAATGGTGAGATAGCCGCTGGAGATGACGCTGCCGATGCAAACTTTTTTAAGCTGAACCAATTACCTAATTTATCTTTTGACCATAAAGATATAATACGTGATGTACTTAAGAGAGTTGTACCATGATGTTTTGTCCGAAATGTAAATCACTTATGCTTCCCAAAAATGATACGTTTGCTTGTAGCAGATGTGGCCATACAACAAAGAAAAAAGGAAAATCAGTTGTCGTTGAGAAACAAATAAAAAAAGAGACAGTAATTCTTGACTCAAAAATAGATGTTCTACCTAAGACAAAGACAAAATGTCCAAAATGTGAACATAATGAAGCTACATGGATACTACGACAGATGAGGGGGAGTGACGAGCCTGAAAGCAGGTTTTATACATGTACTAAATGTAATCATATCTGGAGAGAAGATTAATAATTAAAACACTTCTAGCTTTACCAAATTTTTTTTTGATTACCCTTAAATTTGATAAAAATAATGAATAGAAAATTATATAAATATATAAAAGCAATAGAATACTTGTAAAAACAAGTACTGAGGTCATGAATATGATAAAAACCAAAATGGTATTTGCTATAGCTGCAGTAATCTTATTTTTAACAATTGCTATGGCTCCAGCAACTGCAACTTTTATTAGGAAATCAGAGGCAGATCAAGAATATAAAACTGTTTATACCGTCATGAACAAATTATTTGATAACATCGAATATGTTGAAAATGATGAACAACTCATAAAATTGATTCAAAATTGTTTCACAAATGAATTGCTTGCAGTCAACCCAGTTTTAAGAGAAATTTTTAAAAAAATAATTCAGTGGATTTTTTCATCACGTAGTTTATCTATTGGTAATATTGGTAATTCTGATCGAAATTTGATTTCTGGAGATAAGCTAAATAGTGCTCTTTCAAAACAAAAATTTATCATAAGTTTTGGTTCATATTCTAATAGATTTCCAAATATTGGCAGAGATGAAAAACCTACAATATTTAAACGAGGATTTGCTTATTGGAGATATTCAGACGCGGCCCGATTAATAAAAGGAAGAACAATCATCGCCGAACGTGGTCCTTTTAAAATAGATCAGAGAGTACAGGGTTCTCAGATTGGTGTTTTGTTAGGATTTAGTGGTTTATTTATTGATATTGAAAGTAAACTTACTGGAAACTCCTATGTTTTTATTATGGGCAATGCACGAAGAGCAAGAGCGCTTAATTTTAGATTGTTCTCCAAATAACTTTTTTCTCATTTTTTTAACATTAAATATAAATCAATAGCAGTAAATAAATTCATGAAGTAAAAATGTTTGTTTAACCTGGTACAATAAAATCAAAAATAGAAAATTATATAAATAGTCAGAATAATATAGAATAATAAGATAATAGAGATTAAAATAAATAAAAAGAGGGAATAAAATATGAAAAAAATAAAAGCAATATTAGCATTAGGAATAATAGCCCTGTTTATGGGGCTTGTCATAAGCCCTGCAACAGCAGCTACAGAAGAAAAAGTAAATTTTGAAGCTCTTAGAGGGATAAAAAACATTAGTGAGAACGAATTTTTTGAAATGCAACGTGTGATGCCTCTCTTGATGGATAGTATGTCAAAGGCGCAAAGTCCAACTGAGCTCTTAACAATATTAAATAGCTTTATCAGAAAAAGCCATAATTTACCACTTATCAGTTTAATATTGGGCATAATACGACAAATCATTGATATAATGCATAGAACAAATCTCATCCGACCAATAAAGACAAATGCGTTTATTTTGAGTTGGGGATTTGCAAATAAGATCAATCCACTCAAAGATAATGAAGTCGATTTATACCGCCCATTCACTCTATGGTATTACGCTGGACGATCAAGTCTATTGGTAAACAGTAGAACTTTAACTATTGATTTTAACCCCTTCAGAATTCACATGCAAACAGGGCGTCAAATTGGATTCATGAGAAACTTTGCTGGCATTTATTACCATAGACAAACAACTCTTTCACAACGAAGTTTTACTTTCTTTATGGGGAGAACCGGCCGAGTGAGATCTGTTGATTTGTCAGGCTTTAACTGGCTAGGACAATAAACAACCATATCTATTCCCTCTTTTTTTCCTTATTTTATTTTTTTTAATATCTTTTGCATTTTATCATTTTATAAAATACCGTCATCATTAAATACGCAAATTGTATTCATTTCACTTGGATTTTGGTCAAGGGAGGCTTAATAAATGTTTAACGTTAAAGTAAAATCAGATGTAATAAAAGGAATAATTGATGTGACATCGCCACTTGTTAATGAAGCAAAATTTAATATAAATCCAAAAGGAATTTCATTAAAAGCCGTGGATCCTGCACATGTAGCTATGGTCGAATTAACCATTCAGAGTAATGCATTTGAGGAATATAACTCAACAGAAATGGAACTGGGAGTTGACCTAGATAAACTTAGTGGAATAATGAGACTTGCACGTTCAGAAGATATCGTTTCTCTTGAGTATGATGAGAAATCAAATCGTCTTATTGTCAAAATTGGAAATCTAGTTCGCCGAATGGGATTAATCGATACCGCAGGAATGCCTGATTCAAAAGTCCCAAATTTAGATTTACCTGCAAAAGCTGTTATAACAGCAGCAGAACTAAATAAAGGAGTACGGGCATCAGAAGCAATTTCAGATCACCTTGCATTAAGTGTTGATAAAGATAGTTTTGAGTTATTTGCTGAGGGAGATACTGATACTGTTCACCTTAAACTTCCCAAAGATCTTCTCATTGGATTAAATACATCAGGGAAATATAAAAGTCTATTCTCAATTGATTATTTTAGCAATATGATAAAACCAGTGAAAGCAGATGAACCGATCTCGATATCAATTGGTAATGACAATCCAATACGAGTAGATTTTGATATCGCTGAAAAAAAAGGTCATGTCACCTACCTTCTAGCTCCTCGAATTGAGTCTGAATAAAATAAATATTCTGAACATATTACTATTTTTTGGAGTGTATGGAGCGTAGATACTATCATAAAAGAAGGGCGGCGTCATCGATATACTGGTTTTGTTCTTGAAAAAACAACAATCAATCCAAATAAAAATGACTTCATGCAAGCATTACAACAAAATTGTCAACATATTTATCATATGAATTGGAGAACAATGGGCATTAAACTTATTCATTTTAATGGAAAAGCAGGAATAATCAAATATCCATATGACAAGAAAGAAAAAATTATTTACTTATTATCATCAATACATCAAATAGGCCGACAACAAAGTAAAATATCCACTATTGCAACATCTGGAACAATACGATCACTATTAAAAAAACATCCTTCTCTATCTACTTCTAGGTAACAATAAAGAGAAGAAACCTAATATAATTAATCTTATTTTTACTAACTTTAGAAATATTCTTTGAATTTTGTAATGTTTGGATTAATTATTTGATCTTTTTTTAGTGGGAATATTTCTTCTAACAGATGTATTTCTCTAATAAATTCAGAGAATTCATAAGTGAGCAGTTCTGAAAATTTCTTTGCCTGTCGTATATCATCTGCAGAAAAACAAAACATCCAATCATATATACCATGCAAATAGGCGTTATAATGAACGGTAACTCCTACTTTTTTACCTATTTCAGCAGTACTGGTTTTTATTATTTTCGATATACTCTCACCAAGAGGCTGCTGTGACCTTTTTAGAAGCATAATAAAACTTTTCTTTTTTATTTTTTCATTATCTACCACCGCATGATAGCCCCATATAGTTTTATTATTCTCTAGACGTTTAATTATTCTCCAAACCTTCTGTCGTGAAAAACCACATTTTTTTGCTATACTATCAATATTTTCATTAGAGTTTTTACCCAATACTGCAAGTATTTTCTTTTCATCAGCTTCAATTTTCTCTTTGCTACTTTTTGGCATTTTAGACCTCCATCTTGTATTTTCCAAATAATACCTTTTGAGATAACGGTGTATATTTGTATGTATGATTCATATTTTTTTACCTATGAAACTATTAAGACATTTAATCTTAACATCGTGTCAAATATTTATCGATACATTACGTTTTGTGTAATAGTATAAGCAAGGCCTATTAATATTTTATGGAATAAATCAACCATATTGGTTAACTATAATTATTAAATTTGGCATTGATAATGTTAAAAAATCCCACATAAAAAAAATTTAAATAATCTACGATAAATTTATATACAGATTGATATACATTGTATTAAGGGAAAAATATGAAGAAAATATTACCTATAATTATTACTTTAGTCCTTTTTATAAGTGGGCTAGGAGCTGTCGCTACACCATTTAATGAATATGATATCTCTCAAACAACACTATCTTTTAGCACCCCTATTATTACAGACAAAACCACTCATATTTCAATTGAAATCGAGGAAGCAAACTGTTTATTTATCAGACAAAATCACTATATAGTACCAAAACACGTCGAAACATATACCTTCCCCTTTGGAACAACAATTCACGAAATACATTGTACCCCAAAAAATATACAAAGCTACCAATTAACAAAAGAACTTGAAATAGCTCCAGAACCAGTATTATTACATCAAGCATCATTCAAATCCGACACAGTAAAAACAACACCTCTCTCACTTCAGAAATGGTATGAATATGATATAGGATCAGGTATGATAAATAGAAATGAACGAGGCATTATAGTTAAAATAGAAACATATCCTGTACAATATATCCCGACATCAAACATGATTCAATGGGCAGAATCTATAAAAATAGACATAACCTATTCAACTCCTTTTCATCAACCAACATTTTTTGAAAATGAATATTCGCTTATCATCCTTGCCTTAAATGAGTTTACTTCACAAATAAATCCTTTAGTTCAACATAAAATAAACAGAGGGATTACTACGAAATTTGTAAGTCTTGAACAAATATATGATGGAACATATTTCCCTGTTCAAGGCAGAGATAATCCAGAAAAAATAAAATATTTTATTAAAGATGCAATAGAAAACTGGGGAACTAGCAATGTTTTACTAGTTGGAGGAAGTGCTAAATTTCCAACAAGGACTGTACATGTCAACGCAGGACAAGGCGATACTGAACTTTTTGTAAGCGATTTATATTATGCTGATATTTATGATGAATTTGGTGGTTTTTCATGCTGGGATTCAAACAACAATAATGTTTTTGGAGAATTTGACTGGAATGGCAATACTGATATAATTGATCTCCATCCCGATGTTTTTCTAAGTAGACTAGCATGCACCAATGCAAATCAAGTTACTATAGCGGTTAATAAAATAATTACTTACGAAAACAATGATGCATATACACAATCATGGTTTGGAAACCTCGTAGTCTTAGGCGGAGATACATTCCCTGGAGATGACCACCAAATCGATGAAGGTGAATATGCTAATCAAGCCTGCATTGATATAATGGACGGATTTGTTCCAACCAAACTTTGGGCGTCTCAAGGCGACCTAAGTGGGTATCTTCCTTCAGGAGCACAAAAAATATCATCAGCACTTAACCAGGGCGCTGGTTTTGTTCATTTCTCAGGACATGGAAATCCATCAGTTTGGGCAACACATCCTCATGAACAACAAAATGTATGGCTTCCAACACCATATGGGGCGTACTACAACTCTAATGTTGAAGATCTTTCAAATGTAAATCAATTACCTATTGTATTAATTGGCGCTTGTTCAGTATCAAAATATAATCAAAATCAAGATTGTTTTGGATGGTCATTTATTAAAAACTCGAATGGTGGAGGAATTGGTGTGATGGGTTCATCCGCACTGGCATGGGGATATATTGGATCACATGTCACACAAGGTTTAATTGAAGGAATGGTACTCAACACCTTTAGAGCATATAGATTAGATGGAGCCATATCATTTGGAGAAATGTGGGCAAGAGCAATAACTGATTATATCTTTTCAGGAATGCAAGGATTTGATTACAAAACAATTAAAGCCTGGCAGCCATTTGGTGATCCAACTCTTGCTATAGGTGCGGAGTCACTTTCCCCATTAACCCCTACTGATCTATCAGGCCCAACAAATGGAAAAATAAACCAAGAACATACCTATAGTGCATCCACAACAGATCCCGAAGGCGATAAGATCTATTATCTCTTTGATTGGGGAGACGGTGAATTCTCTGGATGGGTAGGACCTTATAATTCAGGACAAACAGCTCAAGCAAACCATATTTGGACTGAAGAAGGAAATTATGAAATCCGGGTGAAAGCAAAAGATGAACGAGGATCTCAAAGCGAATGGTCAGATCCGCTACCAGTAACAATGCCATTAACCCATAATTACCGTTTCTCAGTATTTACTCAGATTCTCCACATGCTCATACAACAATTTCCACTCCTTCGTCAAATACTAAGTCTAATGCATAGTTTAACAATCTAAAACCTTTTTTAATCTTTTATTATTTATTCATATATTAGAATATTTTATTATTTCAAAACATTAATAAAGGACTATTGACACATATATACATGCTAGATAAAAACTAGCTAAGAAGAGGTGAATAATTATGGAGATAAATATTGTGGGTTCTATAACTGATGAAGATACCCTTGATGAAATTCAACATATTGCAAAAATATTTGTTTATGAACAACACATGAAAGGATTCAATTACCCGAAAAAAATCGATACCAACTTTTCAATAAAAAAAGATGATAGAAAAAATAAAAATCAACCAAAAAGTATATTACATTTTTATTCAAAATTACAAGTCAAAGGACTTTGTTAAGCCATATCAAAATAAAACATCTTATAAACTTCTAATACCGCACTATTGATGATGCAGACAAGTTGATAATATAAAAGTGAAAAAATATATCTTGAAAAAATCAATAAAGTTTAAATTCAAATACTCTTTTACCTCAATACGAGTGGAGTACCATGGTTGAATTTGAAACTGTAAGCGCAAAAGAAGTAAAATTCGGAAAAAATAATTTCATTGAAGTAGCAGAAAAAAAAGCAGTAAGTGATAGCGAACAAAGAACATTTATATCAATTTCCAGGGGATACTATCTCCCTGATGGATCTAGAAGATGGAAATCATCAATAACCCTACCCGATGAAAAAGAAAAAAGAAAACAAATTGGTAAATATCTGACTGAAATATAAGAATACTATCATTTTTGTTATTAATAAAAATCTCATTTTATTATTTTTAATATCGAAAAATTAATAACTGTATATTAAATATAATATAACAATAAAAAAAATAATATACTAATAATGTATAATAAATATGTATAGTTAGGGAATTCAAACTTTCTTTAAATATACACAAGGTTTAAATAGTCAACAATATTAAAGAATAATTAAACAAAAGGGGCAGGAAATATGAGAAAAAAAATAGTATTTATTGTAACAATTGCAATATTGTTATCGGCAAGTAGTATACCAGCAAGTGAAACTAATAAATCTGATCTGATCTCACCATGTATTTTAGAGAGAGGGGTATTATATGTAGGTGGGCAAGGACCTGGGAATTACACTACAATACAAGGAGCAATAAATGATGCAATTCAAGGAGACACTATATTTGTTTATAATGGTACGTACAATGAAAATATAAATGTAAATAAAAGGATTTATATTACCGGTGAAAGCAAACAAACAACGATGATACAAGGAGTAAGTGGAGTAAATGCAGTTGTTAGAATTGTTTCAAATAATGTTGAAATAAAAGATTTCACAATTATTGGAAATCCCGCCGGGCAAGATGGAATTCACGTCATCGCTTTAATGAAAGACATCTATATCTCAGATTGTATTATTAAAAACTGTGCATATGGTATTTTTCTCCAGGGAACCAGTGAACGTGTAAACGTCTTATCAAATCACATCAGTGATAATAGTTTTTCAGCAATACGGCTA
The DNA here is from genome assembly GCA_046496795.1 of Thermoplasmatota archaeon. GTDB lineage: Archaea > Thermoplasmatota > E2 > DHVEG-1 > DHVEG-1 > JAUWYM01. The sequence continues at coordinate 542 of JAWOGM010000051.1, read as the reverse complement.
CAAGGATCAGACAGAAACAAAATTGAAGAAAATATCATACAAAACAACGATAACTGGGGAATCTCTCTTGAATCACTGAGCAAACAAAATACTCTATCAAACAATATTGTTGCGTCTAACTATGGTGGAATAAAACTCTCAAGCAATAGTGAACAAAATGATATTTTAGGAAATACCATTACAGATAACACCTTAGAAGGTTTACTTATCGAAGGAATTTCTAAAAGCAATACCATTAAAGCAAACAATATCACCAATAATTTTGCAGGAGTGAAACTTTCTGCCAGTGGTCAAAACATAATAGAAGGAAACACTATTGAAGCAAATAGTATGGAAGGATTACTCTTGGAATCCAGCAATAGCAATATTATTTCAAAAAACAATTTCATTGACAATAAACGACATGTAAAATTCCGATTATCTCAGAGAAACAGTTGGGAAGAAAACTATTGGGATAATTGGATAGGGGTAAAACTTGAAGCACCAATTTTTAAACTATTTCCCAAAGTGATCTTTGGGTTTGGGATACCAAATTTTGATTT
>JAWOGM010000041.1:0-35758 GCA_046496795.1 Thermoplasmatota archaeon | reverse complement strand
GTTTGAAAGGTCACCGGTCTGTTGGTGGTATGAGGGCATCGATATATAATGCAATGGAACTTGAAGGAGTAAAAGAATTAGTTGCATTTTTAAAAGAATTTCAAGAAAATAATCATTAAATCATATATTTTTCTTTTTTATTTTTATCAATTTTTAAATATATCTGATAATATTTCTTTTAATATACTTATAAACTATATCATAAAGGATTATAATCATATATATTTAAAGTTTAAATTAAAACTTTTATTCATTATATCTTTTTTTAGTAAAATATATCTATAAATAATTACAAAAATATATACATTAAACATACTTTTTATATATTATCGTCTTGCTTAAAAAATAATTAAAAATCATCAAGCTTTTTAATTGAATTTTCACGTAATAATCGTTGCGCAGTCTTCCAAGAATGCCTACATTCAGGTGGTAATGTTTTATATTTCATAAGCCATTGTTTTAAAAAGTTAATTGTAATAGCATCAGCAGGATAGCCACTTCCCATAGGCAAAGGTAATTTTTTTTGTAATTCCCCCTCAATTAAAGAAACAATTTCATCACGAGCTGCCTTAGCAAGAATAGATGCAGCACCAACTACAGGATATATATCATCTGCTTTATGTTTAGAAATAATTTTTGGATAAAACGTAAGATTGGAAGTGATTTCTTTTGCAAATCGTTTTTCATTAACATCTGCAGCGTCAACATAGCAAACATCTGGACGTAGCTTACTGATAATTTTACTGAACGCAAACACCTCAATATCATTTAACGTCATTGTTTTTCGCATGGTGTCAATATCTGAAGCAGGGATGATAAGTAATTCATAGTTTACTGCTATCTTTTTTATTGTTCCAGAAAGACTTATTCTTCTTTTAGGAGTGATTTTTTTTGAATCACGAACATGCAGTTCTTTTAGCATAGCATCATCTTTAAAAAGAACACCTGCAATTACTAACGGCCCTAAAATAGGGCCTCTTCCCGCTTCATCAACTCCACATATCATACAAATATAATAACAGGTTTTACCTAAAAAGATGTTGTGATATATGACAAGTACTTTTTTATTATGAAAATATATTCACATCCTTCATCTGCCGCCGTAGCTTAGTTGGTGGAGCGGCTGATTCGTAATCAGCAGGTCAAGGGTTCAAATCCCTTCGGCGGCTTAAAAAAATTTGTATTTAACAATCTGTTTTTTTATTGGATATCATTACCAGACTTGATCAACATCAATATCGATTGATTCTTTCTTTTTTTTATTTGGTTTTTTATCTCCATTGAAAGTATCTAGAAGTCCTCTAAACTCATTTGTCCGCTCATTAATTCTTTGACTGCAGCTTGCTACGGCTAGTTCGCCCCGTGTTTTTTCAATGAGGTTGCGTACCATATCTTGTTTTCGTTTGATAGGAACAAGTGCAGAGGGGTAATCAAAACTCATGATAGCTCCATAAATATTATCCATTAATTTTAGATATTCGTATGCTTTGTGGTTTTCTCCTTTAAGAATAAAATCTAGTGATGCTCTTCGCAGTTCACCAACAACATCACAAAGACCAAGTAAATATGAGCTATAGGTGACCTGGATAGTATCAGGATCGGGCAAATCTTCTCCATTTAGAATATTAAAAAGACAGTGTGCTTCAACATATTCCTGAGAAGCATTTTCAACAAAGCCAGCATGGTATAATTCAGGATGATCCTTTGTTATATCATATAAACTATTAAGTTTTTCAGAGCTTTTACTTATATTATCTTTGGCTTCATTTTTTTTATTATTATGTAATAATTGCATTGCTTTTCTGCAGAGAATAATAACCTCTCTAGATGTTTTTAATGCATGCTCTCTGATTTGATCTTTTTCATTGATATGTTTGTCAATTTTTTCAATGATTCCATTTAGATTATTCATTGTCATAGGAAAAACAACCTTGGTAAATATAATTTTCCTCTAAAAAGAGATTGGAACATTCTCCTTTTCAAAGAAAAGATAACAAATAGAGATTTTTTATCTCTATTTGAATCTATTACTGTATTATCTAAATATTTTTTTTCGATGTTTATTTACTCATCAGATGTTTATTAACACAATAATCAGGGTCTGTTTTATCAAGCACTTTTATGATTTGCTCAGCGCATATGGTTCCAGCTTTTATTTGCCCTTCCTTTGTGTTTGCTCCGATATGAGGTGTTAAACTCACTGTTTCAAGACCAAGAAGAGGATTATCATTTGGTGGTTCTTGTTCAAACACGTCCAAGCCTGCGCCAGCAATAATACCCTTTTTTAAAGCGTTATATAAGGCATCTTCATCAACTGTCCCTCCTCTAGCACAGTTAATAAGGTATGAATTAGGTTTCATTTTTTCAATCATCTGCTGATTTATAATATGATGTGTCTTTGTATTATGTGGAAGATGCAGAGAAACAAAATCTGATTTTTCCATTAATCTACCAAGATCATCAATTTTTTCAATATTGTCTTTTTTCATAGCTTCTTTTGAAATAAAAGGATCGTATCCAATAATATTCATACCAAAAGCTTGAGCGAGTTTTCCTGTTAATGCTCCAATATTTCCACATCCGACAAGGCCCAGGGTTTTACCGTTGAGTTCTATTCCTTTGAGTTGTTTTTTTAACCATTCGCCATTCTTCATTGTTTTATCTGCTTTTGAAATATTTCTTGAGAGATTTAACATATGGCCAATAGCCAATTCTGCAACACTAGCAGTTGAACCAGTTGGAGCATTGACAACGGGGATGCCAAATTTTGCTGCTGTTTCAATATCAACATTATCCACACCTATTCCTGCTCGTCCTATGACCTTTAATTTTCCTTGTCCACCTGCCTCAACTATCTCTTTTACTGCTTTTGTTCTTCCTCTCACCATTAACGCATCATAATCTTTAATTTTTTTAAGAAGTGTTTTACCATCCATTTCATCAAAGGTCACGTCATGACCAGCTTGTTTGAGAAGTTCAATTGCCTCATTTGCCATTTTATCAGTGATCAGAATTTTCATATCCAAACCTCATGGGGAGTATAGAACTATTGATAATAATCTTTACTCATTGAAAACAACACAATTATCTGAAATCAATACCTGTATATTCAGATTGGTCACCTAGTTCTTCTTCAATTCGTAATAATTGATTATATTTTGCATTTCTATCGCTACGGGCAGGGGCTCCAGTTTTTATTTGACCTGCATTTGTTCCTACTACAAGATCTGCAATAAAACAATCCTCTGTTTCACCACTACGATGACTAATAACAGCGGTCCATCCTGCATCTTGTGCCATTTTTATTGCGTTTAATGTTTCTGTTACTGAACCTATTTGATTTAATTTAATAAGTACTGAGTTAGCTGCTAATAACTCAATACCTTTTTGTATTCTTTTGGTGTTGGTAACAAACAAATCATCACCAACAATCTGAATTTTAGTCCCAAGTTTTTTAACCATTTCTTTCCAGGAATCCCAATCGTCCTCTGCTAAACCATCCTCTATACTTATTATAGGATACGACTTACAGAGATCAACATAAAAATCAACCATTTCTCCTCCAGAAAAGGATTTCTCGCCTATTTTATATATGCCATCATAGAAAAATTCACTTGATGCAGGATCTAATGCGATATGCATTTTCTTTTCATATCCACAATTTTGAACAGCTTCAAGCATAATATCTAAACGATCATCAACTTCTGTAATCTGAACAGGAGCAAATCCGCCTTCATCACCTATGAGTGTGGCACCGGCTCCATATTTTTTCTTGAGAAGCTTTGCTAGGTTATGATATGATTCTAAAATCATCTGAATTCCCATAGAGAAGTTTTTTGCCCCTGTGGGCATGAGCATATGTTCCTGGATAGAGTTTTCTTGTCCTGCATGTTTGCCTCCATTGATGACATTACACATAGGCACAGGAATATTATATGGATTCACTCCAAACATTTCTCCTATATACATATAGATTGGCAGTTCTTGCGCTGCAGCTCCTGATTTTGTCACTGCCATGGATACTGGAAGGATGGCATTTGCCCCTAATTTCTCTTTATTTTCTGTACCGTCTAATTTTAGCATAATATGATCAATCATTTCTTGATTTCTGCAATCAAGACCGATAAGTTTTGGAGCAATCTTTTTATTAACATTTGAAACAGCTTTTAAGGTTCCTTTGCCGAAATATCTTGTCTGGTCTTTATCTCTAAGTTCTAATGCCTCATGTTGGCCTGCACTTGCCCCGCTTGGAGTCATTGCTCTAAAAATTCCTTGCCGGGTAGTAACATCAACTTCAACAGTTGGATTTCCTCTTGAATCAAGGACTTCTCTTGCTTTTATTTTCATAATTTCAGACATAAATCATTCTCCGCATATACTGAATATCTTTGCTCGTTTTAAATTATTGTTTGTTAAAAATCGTTCATGTTTTTCTTGTGTTAAAAAAAATAAAAGTTTGAAATCACAAAAAAGTAAATAGAAAGGCTTAAGAAGACAGCAAGGTTATTTTCTTGTGGAGGAAAACCTATATGATAGATATGAATATAATTGGAATACTATTTATTATCATTATTTTTTTATTGATAATTCTTTCATCATCAATAAAAATAATGGCAGAATATCAAAGGATTGTTATCTTCCGGTTAGGAAGACTTGCTGGGATAAAAGGACCAGGTCTTGTATTTATCATCCCAATAATTGATAAGATTATTAAACTTGATCTACGGACTAGGGTTATTGATGTCCCCAAACAAAGAGTGATCACCGAGGATAATGTCACCGTTGATGTAGATGCAGTTGTGTATTATAGAGTGATTGATGCTGAAAAAGCTGTAGTTGAAGTCCAACGATATGATATTGCTACTGGCCTAATTGCACAGACAACACTTCGCGATGTTCTTGGACAACAAAGTCTTGATGATCTTCTATCAAAAAGAGATGAGCTTAATAAAAGCCTTCAAGCAATCATTGATCAGGGGACAGATCCATGGGGTGTTAAGGTATCAGCAGTAACTATTCGAGATGTCTCTCTTCCTCCTGAAATGCTTAGAGCTATTGCAAAACAAGCAGAAGCAGAACGAGAGAAACGATCGAGAATTATTATTGCAGAAGGAGAATTTCAGGCATCAAAGAAGATGACTGAAGCAGCATTTCTCTACGAAAAAACACCAACGGCGCTTCGACTTAGAGAACTGCAGACACTTGCAGAAATTGCTAGAGAAAAAAACCTCATAATTGTCCCTGGTGGCGAGATGGGAAGTGCCGCAGCTATTGCAAGAGCAGTTATTAAAAAAGTAGAAAAATGAAAATAGCACCGGCTCTCATTTTTTTATTTTTTATTCTATTATTATCAAATACTGTTATTGCTGAAAGTAATTCTGTTCTTTTAGTGGAAATAACTGGAACTATCGATCAATCAACTGTCGAAATAATTATGGAAAGTAGCAAGCAGGCAGAACAAAAAAATGTTGAAGCAATACTCTTGCTAATGGACACTCCCGGTGGTGGTTTATCTCAGACATTTGAGATAGCAGATTTAATTTATCAAAGCTCTATTCCAGTTATCGGTTATGTTTACCCACGTGGATCGGCTGCTTGGTCAGCGGGTACCTTTATCATTATGAGTACACACATCGCCGCGATGGCTGAATATAGTATCATTGGTTCTTGTCAACCTGTTCAGATTAGTATTGATGGGACACGATTAATTAACGATTCAAAAACAATCAATGCTTTAGTTGAATGGATACAACAACGAGCCGATATGTATAATCGTAATAGGACACTTGCAAAAGAATTTATCACGATTAATAGAAATGTTAATGGAACCGTTGCAAAACAATTGGGAGTTATCGAAGTAGTGGCTAATTCTATTGATCAACTGCTTTTTAATATTCATGGTAAAAATATTAGTTTGCTTATAGGCAATGTTACATTAAACACTGCAAATGCCAAACAAATAGAATATATTCCTTCTTTAAAAATTCAGATACATCGGTTTTTATCAAATCCAATTCTTACTTCTTTGTTGTTGACTATTGGTATTTTGTCTTTAATATTTGGGATTTCTTCACCAGGATACGGGGCCGAGGTTTTTGGGGTGATTGCTATTTTACTTTCCCTTATTGGATCAGGTTTTTCAATTTCTGCTATGAGCATAATATTTTTAATTATAGGTTGCTTATTACTTGTTGTAGAAATTGTAGTCATTCCAGGGTTTGGTGTGATTGGTATTGGAGGTATGATCTGTTTAATTGTAGGATCAATATTTCTTATACCAAGCTATCCTACTAGAGAATGGCTTATATCAAGTGATTATATGATAGATGCGTTAATGATTAGCTTAGTAGTAATAGCTCTTATTGCAATATTCTTTTTATTTCTTCTTTACAAGGTATTGGCAATCAGAAAAAAGAAACCTACGGTAGGGACTTTTATTGGAGAAATAGCGAAAACCATTGATAAAATTGAACCTGATAAACCAGGATATGTTATATATAAAGGAGAGTACTGGCAAGCAAGGGCAGATACATCTATTGAGCCTCAAATAAAAGTAATTATCCTTGAAAAAGACGGATCAGTTCTGGTTGTTAAACCTGAAGAATAGATAAGGAAACATTAATCAACTATTTTCTCCTTCGGGGTCTGATTTTAATGAATAACGGTATACAATGTCAATTCCTTGGCGGATGCAGTGAAGTCGGGAGTCTTTCGATGGTTCTTGAATGTAATGGTCTTCGTTTATTATTTGAGTATGGTATGACTCCTAGTAAACCTCCAACCTATCCTCTTCCTCCACCAACTGTTGATTTAATTCTTTTAACTCATGCTCATCTTGATCATTCAGGAATGATACCATGGCTTTGCGGTAGAAACGATTATCAAATTATTTCAACTAAATTGACCAGTGAATTAAGTTCTTTATTGCATAAAGATTCAGTTAAAATTGCCAAATCAGAAGGTTATGCACCATTATTTAGCAATTCAGATATTCGAGAAACGGAACATAGCTATATTCATGTTGAACCATCTGAAAATACAACTATTGGCGACAATTGTGAAGTCAAATTTCATTCAGCAGGTCATATTCCTGGGTCGCTTATGTATGAACTAAAAACAGATAAAACATTATTATTTAGCGGGGATATCAACGTGATTGATACCAATCTCATAAAGGCTGCAAAACCTGTTAATTGTGATGTTTTATTTTTAGAAACTACCTATGGTGGGCGGGAGCATCCTAAACGTGCTGAATTAGAAAAACAGTTTGTAGATAAAATTGATGAGGTTGTTCGGAGAGGTGGTATCGCAGTTATCCCTGCGTTTGCAGTATCTCGATCTCAAGAGTTGATTATGGTTTTAAAAAACGAAGGTTTCAATGTTTGGTTTGATGGTATGGGTAGAAAAGTATCAAAGGTTTTTTTAAAATATCCGAAACATTTACGTTCTGCTTCTGAGTTTAAAAAAGCGTTAAATAAGATTAATTTCATTCATTCAGATCAGGGGAGAAAAAAAGCATTAAAATCTGAGGTAATAATCACCTCAAGTGGTATGATGGATGGGGGCCCTGTTCTCCATTATATGAATTCATTGAAAAACGATAAAAAAAGCGCGGTTCTTTTAACAGGATATCAGGTTGAGGGTACCAATAGTCGATTATTAGTTGATAAAGGTCAACTCGATTTTTATGGTGTAAAAGAGAAAGTTGAATGTGAAGTTGGGTATTTTGATTTCTCAGCTCACGCAGGTCACAGTGAATTAATCAATTTCGCAAAACAATGTAAACCTGAAAAAATTGTTCTCTTTCATGGTGATAATAGAGAAACTCTAGTAGAACCATTGCAGGAGATAGCAGAGATTCATATTCCTCAGACAAAAGAAATAGTATCCTTGTAACAAATAATTTTTTAAACTCTTTTATGGTAGAGTATGATAGAAGATAAAAGATTAACCCTTTCATTTACTTAAGGAGTAAATGTAATGCAAGAAATGACACAACGCCAGAAATACGATTTAAAACGTATGCTTGAAGAGATTAAACAGTGCAAAGGAAAACATACTGAATTAATTTCTTTATATATTCCACCTTCAAAAAAAATTTTTGATGTAACTTCATATCTAAAAAATGAGTTATCGCAATCACAAAACATTAAATCAAAAACAACAAGAAAAAACGTCTTATCTGCAATTGAATCTATTATGAGTCGTTTAAAGCAGTTTAAAGAACCTCCTGAGAATGGTGTCGTTTTCTTTGTTGGCCATAAAAGTGTTGGTGCTGATCAAACTGAGATGGTTACCTTTATTGTCGAACCCCCCCTTCCTATTTCTACTTTTTTATATCGATGTGATTCATTATTTTATGTTGAGCCACTTGAACAGATGTTTACAGAAAAGGATGTCTATGGTTTGTTACTCATTGATAGACGTGAATGTACTATCGGTATGTTAAGAGGAAGTCGTACAGAGCTTTTAAGATATATGACATCTCATGTTCCAGGTAAACATGGGCGAGGTGGTCAATCTCAGAGGAGATTTGAGAGGTTAACCGAGCTTGCTGCACATGAATGGTTTGTGAAATGTGGCGAGAATGCTAGTGAAATATTTTTACATGAAGAAGGACTCAAAGGCATTCTAGTTGGAGGATCTGGACCAACAAAAGAATATTTTATTGAGGAGAATTATCTTCATTATGAAATCCAGAATAAAATCATTGATAGTTTTGATACAGGATATACTGATGAATATGGATTAAAAGAGTTGGTTTCAACAGCATCTGATACCTTGTCTGATTTAAAAATTTCTCATGATAAAAAGATTATGAAACAATTCCTAAAAGAAGTTATGAAAACCGAAAAAAGCCTTGCAGTGTATGGGGAGACTCAGGTTAGAAGAGCTCTTGAAATGGGTGTGATTGCTACTTTACTTCTTTCTGAGGATATTCGTCGATATAGAATTACTCTTACTTGTTTATCATGTAATTACACAGAGAAAAAAACTATTGATGAGGAGGCGTTAAATGATTTTACCACGCCTTCTTGTCCAAAATGTGAGACGTCAAATGTAATGGAGTTAAAAGAAAAAATTGATTTGATTGATGAACTATCTGATTTAGCAGAACAAACAGGAGCAACAGTTGAACTTATCTCAAAAAACAGTGAAGAAGGAGATTCGTTGTATAGTGCTTTTGACGGTATTGCAGGTATTCTTCGATATCCAATTGATTTTTAGATATCTATCAGATTTTTAATTTAATATAAATTTAAACTTAATTATGAATTAATTGTGGAATTCCTTACTTAATGAAATATATTTTATTTTTTAAATTGTGATTACGAAAATCTGTTGATACATATAGAGATTCTCTCTAAATTATTTTGAAACCGATGATTATATATATCATATAATATATTATTCCTATTGGTAATATAGTATGTCATCACGTGAAGATTTCAAATCATATATACCCACTACTAAAACAATACCTGAATTGACACTAAAAGCAGTTTTAGTAGGTGTTCTTTTATCAATAATATTAGGTGCAGCAAATGCCTATCTTGGTCTGTATGCAGGGATGACGGTATCTGCTGTTATTCCTGGAGCAGTTATGGCTTTTGCGCTATTAAAACCATTTAAAGGAAACATTCTTGAAGTAAATATTGGTATGGGCGGTGCAGCAGCTGGTGAAGCACTTGCTGCTGGGGTGATTTTTACTATTCCTGCTCTTGTTCTTCTTGGAACCTGGACAGAAATTCAATGGCTGGAAACTACAATAATTGCCCTTCTTGGAGGTATTCTAGGAGTACTTTGGATGGTACCCCTTCGTCGAGCTTTGGTAATCAAAACAGATTTACCTTTCCCTGAAGGTATTGCTGTTGCAGCGGTATTAACAACTACAGTAGGAGGTGAAGAAGAAAGAACTGAAGATGATTCAGGTAGTTTATTGCTCATTGTTGGAGTAGCTTTAGCAGGTATATTTAAATTTGCACAGGTAGGTTTGAATGCTGTTGTAGGGCAAATACATGGATTAATAAACATTGGTAAGTACAACATTGGTGGTGGTGAAAAAGACGCAATGATATATGGAGGGGTTGCTACATCTCCCGCGCTTCTTGGCGTTGGATGGATACTTGGTCCTAAAATAGCGGCTTTTATTTTTGTTGGAGGTCTTATTGGATGGGTTATTCTAGCTCCTCTCATAGCTCTAGCAACTGGATTGCCAACACCAAATATCGGAAATCCTGAAATTTACAAAGACGTACTTTCTCTTGGAGGAGGTAACATTGATCTCGGTTCTAAAATTTGGGGTTTTTTTGCCATTTGGGGCGACTACATTCGATATATTGGCGTCGGTGCGATGGTCGTTGGAGGACTGTATACTATTTTCACACTACGCTCAAATCTTGCCGATGGAATTAAAGAAGCAATTATTGGTCTAAAAGGCGGAGAAACAGCTGATAAAAAACGGATTGATACTGATTTAAATTTTAAATTTGTATTTCTTGCAATAGGTGCGTTAACCTTACCTATTTTTCTTGTATATGGTTATATATCCAGTGAATGGGCTATTTCTGGTGTGATGGCTGTTTTTGCAATACTTTTTGCTTTTGTTGCCAGTGCAATAGCTGGATATATGGCAGGGCTTATTGGAAGCTCTAATAATCCTGTTAGTGGGGTAACAGTAGCTGTTCTTCTTATTACATCGCTTATTTTACTTGCCTTTGGCCTCTCAGGTAATGTTGGAGCCTACGGGGTTGCCATTTTAATTGCAGCAATTATTTGTTGTGCTGCAGCAATTTCAGGGGATTCTTTGCAGGCGTTTGCCTGTGGACATATGATAGGAGCAACACCAAAAAATCTTCAGATAGCAAAAATTATTGGTGTAATTGCTGCTGCACCAATTCTTGCAATTATTGTTCAAGCATTAGATCAAGCATATACCATTGGAAGTATTGATCTTCCTGCACCACAAGCATTTCTAATGAAAGGAATTGTCGAAGGAGTCCTTGGTGGTGGTATGGTTTGGCCGTTTGTACTTGCTGGTGCAGTTCTTGCATTTGTCTTAATTTTAATTGATCTTCCTGTGTTACCTGTTGCTATTGGTATTTATTTACCCTTTACGCTTACTATTCCAATTTTCTTTGGAGGAATTGTTCGTCATGTTACAAATAAATTCATCGCAAGAAGGTATGGGACTGCTGAAGAAGAAGAAATTTCTGATTGGGATTTAGCAATTAAGCAAACAGATGTTCAACCAAAAGAAAAGATTATAAGGTCAGGATTGCTTCTTACTGCTGGGCTTATTGCAGGTGAAGCACTCACTGGTGTTCTTGTGGCATTTCTCATCATAGGAGGAATTAACTTTACTATCTTTAATATTCCGCCAGTAGTCCCAGGAATAGCAATTTTTATCTTAATTGCAATTCTGCTTGCATATATCCCGCTGAGGGAAATCTTTGCTAAGGAATAAAAAACAGAAGTATCGTAAACCTACTCGGGAAGAAATGCTTGCTTTACGTCCAAAAAGAGCTGATTTTCATTGGACTGTTAATACGAAAGGATTAGTCGAAATAACTGTCCCAAAATTTAACAGAAAAGCAGGTGTTGTTTTATGTAAAATTCTAAAAAAACAAAACATCTTTATCGCACATATGGACATTTTAGGATCTGCTATATGGAAACAATGTGATGGAAAGCAAACGGTACATCAGATTCTTTCAATTCTTGAAAAAGAATTTCCCAAAGAAAACGATATTGATACTCGATTGTTTTATTTTATTCAGCAGATGGCTATGTTACATTATCTTGATCTGTCATAAAAGAGATTTTTATTTTATTTATTAATTATTATTTTTCTCTTTTTTATGAAGATATTTTAATCCTGTATCTGTAATTTCAACAACATCATCTGATATATATTTCAGCATTTCTATTTCTGAAAGTTTGTATATAATAGCATTCAGTTCTTGTTTGGAGATATGAAGAGTTTTTGCAGCAGTTTCAGCATCCATATCTCTAGAATACATTAATTCTAATAATTGATATTCTTGTTCATATATTTTTATTTCATCGGCGTATTCGGTTGTTTCTTTACCAGAATATCCAGATAATTTTTCTACGTAGCTTTGTATGATTGTATCTAAATTTAAACGGTCAAGGACATTACCTTTCTCGTCATATAATACACAATAATTGCTATCTGGCTCATGCTTCCAGCTTGAGACGTTATTCCATGTGTATCCAAGGGTATTTATGGAGGCTTTTTTTGGGCTAATTCCTTTTTTTGCTTCTTCAGATTCAATTCTTTTTCTTTCTAATTGCTGAAAATAATGGTTTTGTTCAATTTGTAATTGCACTAAATCTACATTATAATTTTCGATCATTAAAAGAACTTTTCTAGGCATATATCGTTTAAATTCTGTAATAAAATAAAGGCCTACTTGCTCTTCTAAATCAGTATAAATGAATCGAATGATAGATTCTATGGCTTTTCCAATGGTTGTTGGTTCTAACTGTTCTATTTCTTCAGATATGGAGATATTTAAGGTTTCGCTCTGAATTGCTTGAGAGGTTATTTGAATATTTTTTAAAAATTCGTAGGAATCCTTTAATGTTTCTAGTGTTGTATGAATAGCGGCATCTGCAATTTTTGATGACGTTTTTCTGGTGGTTACGGTATGTATTGCTTGAAGGACTGATTCAAGTATAAGAGAATTTGATATTTTTTGCATGGTTTCACCAAGAATTATTTGTTGTTTAAATCATATTATTTTCAAGATTTCACATAATTAGTATGCTATTATTTTACTATTCTATTCTTGATTAACGGTATGGATAAACTGTGTAATAAGTTCTTTGTTGCGAACTTCAGGATGAAATATAACTCCATAGATTGGTTTTTTTGTATGTTTGATTGCTTGATGACAATTTTGTGATGTTGCATATTTTTTAAAATAATTGGATTGGACGATGTATTTATGAAGTTCATAGACTTGCTTTTTTCCTTTCATGCCCAGGAATTCTTCATCAAATTGTATTGGGTAAAGACCGATTTCTTTTTGTTTTTTTAAATGTCCTTCATAAATAAGTCCAAGGATATGCATTCCACCACAAATGCCTAGCATTGGTTTATTGTATTTTTTTATCCATTGAAAAGTATGGATATCGCCTAAAAACGCATCGTCTTTTAAACTAGTTCCACAGATTATTATTTTGTCTGAAGTATTCAAGATTTCTTTTGTTATATTTCGGTAATGGATGGATATATAGTCCAAACTTTCTTTTTTTACTATGTCTTCTATTGGTTTGACAAATTCAAAGTAGTGAAGTGGGTGATAACATATTTTTATAAGAAGGATCATATGACATCTATTTCCATTGTCCAGGAATTTTTATTGCCTGTAATTTTTTTTTCTTTGATGGTTAGGGGTCTTGAAAAAAGAGGGCAGTTTAATACAAATGATTCAAATTCTCCTCCTTCTCCCGCAGGGTTTATACAATATTTCTCATTTAGATTTATTACTTCTTTAATTAATGATTCATTTATTATTTTTCCTACCCATTCTTTTGTTAAGGGATATGCAAACACTCCTGTGATTAGTATCTTAAAATTATTTTTTATTAGGTCGTGTAATAGTTCTATTTGGTTTTTTTGCCAGAGTGGGTTGAAACATTCAAGATCCAGGTTGTCGCATATTGTTTGTATTCTGGTTGATTGATAAATTGATTCAACGGTACCTGTGACTATTGCTTGTATGTTGTATTGTTGTTTTGCTTGTTGAATTAATTGTATCAAGTCTTTGAGTTCTATTTCTTTTTCTCCTTTTGTTTCTTTAATAATGAGGGGGGTATTCATTACTTCTGCTTGTTTTTTTACTTGTGTTATTGATGGGGTGTGAAACATATAGCTTTCAAGATTTTGTGAATCCATGGTGAGTAACGCAGAAAGTGTATGGCCGTTTTCTTTTGCCAGGAATGATGCATACATTGAATCTTTTCCCCCAGAAAAAAGCACTCCGGTTTTCATCTGCATAGGTATTATTTTAAGTACATAAACATTTATCGATTCTAGATGTTACAATGAAAGCCTATGATTTTATTGAACATACTGCTGATATTGGGGTAAAGGCTTATGGAGAAACACTTGATGAAGCGTTTTCTCATGTAGCCCAGGCTATGTTTGATATTATAACAGATCATTCAAAAGTTGATATGGTAGGGGAATTTAAAATTGAATTATGTGCTGATAATTTAGAGCAACTTTTAGTTGATTGGCTTTCTGATTTATTGTTTTTAAATACGGCAAATAATCTTGTATTTGGTGGTTTTAATGTTGAGATAACAGATAATCGACTTATTGCTTATGTTTATGGTGAGGAATTTGATGTGTCTAAACATAATATTGGTATGGAGATTAAGGCAGTTACTTATCATATGTTAGAGGTTAATACTAAAAAACCAATTTATGTTCAAGTGCTCTTTGATATATGATTATGAATATCTATTAATAATAATATATATTTAGATATAAAAATATATATACCTAATTTATTTTTTAGAATACTTTCAGCACACTGTGCTTTTTCTTTAAATATTTGTTTATCTATCTGCTGTTAAAAAAGCATTTGCCGGGCGGATCCCATCAAATTCTACATGCTTTTTCCTCTCCTGCAGAACCACCGTCCGGTTCTCCTCACTCCTTTTTATGGTAAATATTATATGTTAGATGTTAATTTCCCAGAACATTAATTGGTGTAAATTATGCAAGAAGATACAATCACCCAAGATATGAATATTCGAGACGTAATAGAGAAATATCCAGAAACTGTTGCTGTATTTGCAAAACATAATATGGGATGTATCGGCTGTATTGCTGCTTCATTTGAAAAGCTTAGTGATATTGCTGCTGTCCATGGTCTTGACGTTAAAATGTTTGTCAAGGAACTCAACGAAGCGATACAAGAAAAATAATTTTCTATAGGGAACTTTGTGTAATCACAAGTTCTCCATGTTTTATTCCTTTTTGCGATCGAATGGAATCTGCTAGTTTTTGAATATTTCCAGTTTTTCCTTTTAAGACAAGTACTTCTAAGCAGTTATGATGATCCACATGGATATGTGTTGTCGTTAGTATCTCGGTATGGTGATCATGTTGAATATCAAGCAGTTTTTTTGTAAGATTACCGGTATGGTGATCGTAGATCATTGTAAGAGTCCCTATGGAAACTTCGTTTGGGTTTTGTGTTTTTTCTCTGATAAGGTCTTTCCGAATGATATCTCGTATTGCTTCTGATCGGTTGGTGTATCCTTCTTTTTTTATTTTTTTATCAAATTTGGTTAATAGGTCAGGTTCTATACTTACGCCAAATCTGGTTATTTTTTCAGTCATAGTAGCACGAATTATTGGTAAACGTAGCACGGATTTAAAGTTTTAGTTACTTTAACCTCAATCCTTTAATTTTACTTTTTCTTGGCAATCATTATAAAAAAATCGCCATCGTCTCTTTCAAAAACGGGTTCAAGTTCAGCGTCATGAATCATATTTTTTACAACAGAAATGGCTGGAAGAATATCTCTTGATATTTCATTTCCTGATTCCATGTGTATAGTATTAATCTTGTCCCTTGAATTTGAATGAGCAACAACTAGCTTTCCCTGAGGCTTTAGTGTTTTTTTTAAAATCGAAATAGCAAGGGGTTTATCCTTAAAATGAGGGAAGCAGGAATAACACATTACAATATCGAACTGAGAAGAATTATTAAGATCATAAACATCAGAAATAATAAATTCGACTTGTGGATATTTTTGTCTAGGGAATTTAGATGAAGCTATTTCAATCATTTTTTCAGAGAAATCAATTGCAGTGATTGTTCCAGAACTAAGATGTTTCAAATAAAATGGTATTAAAATCCCTGTACCTGTACCAATATCAAGGATTTTTTCACTACCGCTCAAATGTAATACGGAAAGAATATATTCAATTTTATCAACATCATGCTTGGTATTTTTATCCCATTCACAAGCCCGTTGATTAAAAAACTCTTTTTGCATACAATTCTTTTGATCATTGCAATCTTCTTTATATCTATTCATCTTATCACCATATGTTATTATTCTAGAGGAAGAACCATCGGTGCTCCATTAACCTCTTCAATCATTACTTCAATTTCATACACTTCTTTGATGATATCCGGGGTTATGATTTCCTTTCCACCTGTAGCAAGAAATTCTCCATTTTTCATAACAAGAAATTTATTGGAATATCTGATGGCCTGATTTAAATCATGAACTGCCATAATAGCAGCCATATCCTTTATATGAACGATTTTTTGTATTATACTCATGATAACATGCTGATTTTTCAAATCAAGACTACTTGTCGGTTCATCAAGAAGTATAACTTTAGGCTGCTGTACAAGTGCCCTTGCAATCTGTACCATTTGATATTCTCCACCGCTGATTTCGTTAATCTTTCTTAACGATAACTTTTCAAGTCCCATCAAATCAATAACATTTCCCGTTATTTTTATATCTCTATCGGAAGCATCCCATTTAATATGAGGTTTTCTTCCAAGAAGAATTGAATCAAAGACGGTCATTCCTGAAAGAGATCCTCTCTGGGGAACGTATCCAATTTTCTTTGCTAATTCCCTTCGAGAATAAAATTCAAGAGGCTGTTCATCAAGCAAAATTGTGCCACTTCGATGGGTCAATACTCGGTTTAGGCATTTAAGAAGCGTTGTTTTTCCTACACCATTAGGCCCTAAAATGGTTAAAATATCACCCTTATCGATGAAAAATGAGATATCCTTTATAGTGGATGCACGTTGATATCCGAACTCAACGTCTCTAACATCAAATATCATTTCCGCGGCCTCCTAATAAGAAGAAAAATAAACAACGGACCACCAAGCAAGGATGTTAAAATACCCACAGGTAGAACCACTGGAGCAAGCAGCGTTTTAGCAGCAGTGTCTGAGAGTAAAAGAATAATACTTCCATTGATCATGGATGCAGGAATTAGATAGCGGTGATCTCCACCAATTATCATTCTAGATATATGCGGACCGATCAGTCCGATGAATGCAATAATTCCAAAAAATGAAACAATTATTGAACATAATAATGAGGACATTACCATTCCTATAATCCGTATTGTTTCAGGATTTATCCCTAGCCCTCTGGCTGTTTCCTCACCAGAGTCCATAGCATTATAATTCCATCTATTGTAAATAAAATAGGTTGTAACAGGAATTAAAACAAGGATTATGAACGCATTCCATGTCCAGTTAGCCCTACCAAGATCTCCAAATGACCATGTAACCATATTGGCCAGTTGAACACTGTCCGCCAGATATTGCATGAGCATAAGCCCTGAAGAAAAAATAGCGTTCATGGCAATTCCTGCAAGAACCATTGATTCTGCTAACACTGATGTAATCTTTGTCAATAAGAGTATAACACTAGTAGCTAGCATACTGAATATAAAAGCACTCAATGTCACAATGTAGGGATTATTAATTACCATACTTGATGAAGATACTCTTGCTCCCACTTGTAAAAATAATATAGCAAATGATGCCCCAAAAGCTGCTGCACTGGAAAGACCTAATGTGTATGGAGATGCTAAAGGGTTTTTTAGAATACATTGCATAACCACTCCTGATACCGCAAGCCCAGCACCAGCAAATATTGCTCCTACTATACGCACCAATCTAACATCCCAGATCACGCGCCCCATTCCTGCTTTTTCAAATCTGAAAAGATAGGCAATCACCTCTTCAAAGGAGATATTTAAAGCTCCTGTATTTAATGCGATAATAATAACAACCATCAATAAAAAGAAAGAAAAAATAAGAAAAAGCTTTTTAAACTTGACAAATCCCTTATAGTTACGAATCGTATAGGAATCTGTTGAATCATCATCTCTGTATAGGTTTTTTAGCTTTTCCCGAAATTCTTTGCTATTTGTGCAACTCATAATTTTTCTCCAAATCTCTTTCAGTCATTTTTTTTCATCATAGAGATTTGAAACGTATTTTTTATAGAATCATACTATGATGTCTAGGGAACAGAGAGGGATCAATAATGTATTTCCCTTGGTCTTACCACCAATCCACTTTTGACAATCCTGGTCCATTCATTTTCTCAATCGTATCCTCGAAATCTAATTTTTTCTGAAAGAAAAGATGCCAAATTTCCTCTGCCTTCTCTTCAATATTGATATCTTCATATAGCTCACTATAGATAATTGATCCAATGTAATACATGTTTATAACTTGATTTTCCCAGTTGGTTCCATAATTTTTGTAAACAAGAGTAGTGTAAACAGACTGGTTGGCAAATGCTCTGACGTTTTCATCTAAAAGGGCCCTATAATCATAATAATCATCTCTGCATACGTGTTCAGTGATGGAATCAATAAAGATAAACTTGGGATTTTTTTCAATCAGTGTTTCAATATCTGTATCGTAGGGTTGTTTTCCGACACCTGCTGTACTTGAAGGCATGACATTATGGACACCGGTGAAATTGAACGGAAGGTAATCACCGCTTGTTTTTAAAAGACCCCCGCCTCCATAAAAAAACATTCCTGCTACATATGCCATTCTTTTTTCAGTGACATTTTCTGCACGATTAAAAAGATCTTGAATGATTTTATAAAGTTCATTATTTAACTCTTCTGCTCTTTTTTCTTCAGAAAGAATCTTTCCGACAATAGTGATTTGATTAAAAAAATCCTCATCATCCATTTCGAGATCAGCGTTGATGGCAACCACAGGAATTCCCAAGGACTGCTGAAGATTATTTAGAATGCTAACATCTGTTGCGGAACTGAATACGATATCGGGGTCTTGTTCAATAATTGCTTCCACATTTACCGAACTGGGGCTTCCTATTGATGGAAGTTCCCTTAGTTCAGGGAAAGCAATACGATAGGTAGAACTTTCAAAATAGCCTCCACCAAACATGGCAGTATCTGTTTTTTCTTGCATATCTACTGCTATGATCTTATCAATAGAATCAAAATAACTAATGATCCTTAACGAGCAAGCTCCAAGAGCAATTATACTGGTAATTTCTTCAGAAATGATTATTTCTCTTCCTCTTATATCAATTACTGTTTCTTTTTCTAAGTTGTTATCATTGTCAATACAGCCCGAGAGAGTAGTTGTAATCAGAAGCATAAGTATAGCTATGCATATTAGTTTTTTTTTCATACAATAACCTCGTGTTACTTTTTTAAATTTTGTGCTACATAAAGAAAACGATATAAAAATATTTCGGGATAAAAAAGCTTCAATCAAAAATAGTAGATAAAATATATTTGTAATACGATAGTGACCAAAAGCATTTCAGTATCTAAAGATTTATAAGAACAACAGCAGAAAATTAAAAAATATGTATGACCCATTACAAAATTAAAATATGTTAAGAGATTTTATTTTTCACTTTTTTTAGTTTACATTTCTCCCAAATAAACTCTTAAAACACCTGGCTGACTACTCTGTATTTTACCTGCACCGTAACCTACATTTTTTATCTTCATCGACGGCATTTCACCAAAACCCTCTGCGATTGTTTTAATAACAGCAGCACCAGTGGGGGTCACCATCTCATGACCGCTATCTAGATTATAGGTTGGAATACTTTTCAATAATTGTTTTGTAGCAGGCGCTGGAACGGGCATCTTTCCATGTTGGCAAATAACAAAACCAGTACCTAGAGGAAGAGAAGAACAATATACCTTTGTTACTTTAAAATGATTTATTCCTATTGCAAAACCAACAATATCAATTATTGAGTCAATAGCACCTACCTCATGAAAATGAACATCTTCAAGATCAACTTTATGGACAATACTTTCAGCTTTTGCTAGGTTATAAAATATTTTTTTACTTAATTGTTTTACTTCTTCTGTAAGAGTACTTCCATCTATTATTTTCATGATATCATTAAATGTGCGATATGGCTGATTTTGCTTTACGTATATTTGCACATCTGTAGCATCATAGCTATTTTTTTTTATTTTTTTTATTTTAATTTCATATCCATCGATGTTAAGTTTTTTTATTTCCTTTTTGAAAAAATTAAAATCCATCCCCAGATCAATAAAAGCACCAAGAATCATATCTCCGGCTATTCCCGAAAAACAATCAAAATACGCAATAGTCATTTCTCTCACCTGTTTATAAGACTTGCAAAATATCCTGCACCAAAACCATTATCAATATTGACGACAACAACACCTTCAGCACAGGTATTTAACATTGTAAGAAGAGGAGCAATCCCCTGGAAACTTGCTCCATATCCAACACTGGTGGGAACGGCAATGACAGGATTTGCGCTAAGACCTCCTACGATACTTGCAAGAGCTCCTTCCATTCCTGCAACAACAATGATAACATTTGCTGAAAAAATCTTATCTTTTATATCAAATAATCGATGAACACCTGCAACTCCCACATCATATACTTTTTCAACGGTATTTCCCATCACTTCAGCAGTTACTACTGCTTCTTCTGCAACAGGGATATCTGATGTTCCCGCGGTAATCACAAGTATAATTCCTTTTTTTGGTTTTTGATTGAGCTGTTTAACAACAATAGTTTTTGCAAGCTCATTATATTTTGCTTCTGGATATATTTTTTTAATTGCTCTATATATTTTTTTATTTGCCTTGGTTGCTAGGGTGCTATGGTCTTGTTTTGTCATTGATTCAAGTATTTTGAGGATTTGTGGTATGGTTTTTCCCTGGCAAAATATTGTCTCTGGAAATCCTTTACGAAAGAGTCGATGAGTATCAATTTTTGCAAACTCTAAATCTTCATAGGGGAGATGTTTGATTTTATCTAATACTTCATCCAGGCTGATTGTTCCCTTTTTATATTGTTTTAGTATGTCTTTCATAGATGTATCCCTTCATTTAGACTGCCCATTCTATATCCCTGGATATCTAGGGTAATATAGCTAAAGCCAAGTTTTTTAAAATTTTGTACTATTTCATCAGAATGCTTTAAGATTAATGGGAAATCTTTTTTTTCAACTTCAATTCGTGCAATATCGTTGTGGTATCGGACGCGAAATTGTTTTATATTTAAAGTATGAAGAAATGATTCTGCTTGTTCAACTTGATTGAGTCGCGGTTTTGTTATTTTTATGCCATAGGGGAATCGTGATGCAAGGCAAGCAAATGCTGGTTTGTCCCAGTTAGGTAGTTGCATATCTTTTGATAGTTCTTTAATTTCAGTTTTAGCCAAACTGACTTGTTGCAAAGGGGAGATGATGGATAGTTCTTGTAATGCTTTTGTTCCAGGTCGATAATCTGCAGTGTCATCTTTATTTGATCCGTCTACAACAAAATCAAGATTATTGTTTTTTGCTATCTGTACTATTTTGGTGAATAATTCTTTTTTACAAAGATAGCATCTATTTGGTAGATTTTTTGAGAAACCTTTGATGCTTGTTTCATCTGAATTGAAAAGGATATGACGTATTCCAATTTGTTTTGCATATTGTTTTGCTTGCTTAAGTTCTCGTTGTGGATAAGTAGATGATGTTGCAGTAATAGCAACGGCATTATCTTGTAATACTTCATAGGCAACGCTGACTAAAAAGGTACTGTCAACTCCTCCGGAATATGCAATGGCAACACGTTTCATCTGTTTTAGATTATTTTTTAACTGCTTTAATTTTGTTATGGTATCTTTTTTCACTGTGAAAAGAATAAAAAGAATCTGATATATAATGATTGGTTAAGGCACCTAGCTAAAAATTGTAAAAAGTTTTTTTTGTTTTCTCTTTTTCCAGTTTCCTTTATGGTATCCATAGTTTACAAGTAGTGGGAATGTTATTGTTGCCTCCCCATATACCATTTGTTCAAATTTATTATCTACTTTCCCCCAGGAGTTTGCTTCTTTTAATGTTGAACCCGAGAGGGCACCATCTCGTTCATCCGCAACAGTTAACTGGATTGCATATTTATGCATGGGTGTATCAACACCTAATATATCTGCTGCGACAACAGTATCTTGCACAAAGTTTTTGGGAACTCCTCCACCTATCATGACGATTCCTGTCTGTTTTGAGTGAACTTTAAGCTGAGTGAGTTCTCTGAAATCTTTTACTGAGTCTATGGAGATATGGTTTTTGTTTTGGGTTTGATGAGCAACTAGGCCAAATCCTGCACTTGAATCTGAAAAAGCTGGGCAAAAAATGGGAACATCATGTCTATATGCTTCTAGTACAAATGATTGAATTTTTGGATGATGATCTGCAAGATATTTTCCCATCTCATAAATGAATTCTCTTGAGGAATACACACCAGGTTTCATTGAATCTGCAATAACCTTTGTTGTATTATCACATTCTCTTAAGTCTTCTTCGTCAATAAATGTATCATAGATTCGATCAACCATTAATTCTCTAAGTTGGTTATCCTCTGCATCGATGAATCCTTTGTAATGGTGAAATCCTAGTCCTTCGAAAAAATCCTGATCAACAACTATTGCTGCTGTTGATACTATACAATCAATCATATTATTTGTTATGAGATCACAGATTATTTGTTTAAGTCCCGCGCTTACAAGAGATCCAGCAAGACAAAGTATAGTTGTACATTCTTTATCTTTTAGCATCATGTCAAATATTTTGCATGCATTTGCAAGATTTCTGGCTTGAAATGCCATATGATCAAAGGATTCAATCAAGGAAACGCTGCTGACTTCTTTTATATCTATATGTTTAATTTTTGTTTTGAGTAATTCTTTTTTATTATATTTTGCTTTCATACAAAGCGGCTAATATCGTCTGCGGTTTTATGTTTTTCTCGATTTCTTTGTCAGAAAAATTTATACATCTTTTGTTGGTACCCTGTCTTTATATGCATGAATGGGCACTAGCTGAGTCAATACTAGTTACAGCACTGGATGCAGCTAAAAAAGAACAGTTGAAAATACTAACTCACATTAAGATAGGGATTGGTGAACTTCAGCAAATAGAGCAGGATATCTTTGAGTTTGCTCTCAAGGAAATTATTAATTCCTATGGTGATGAACTCAAAAATCTTAGTTATACTATTACTACTATCCCTAGTAAGTTAGAATGTAGATCGTGTAATCATTCTTGGAAATTTTCTGATATGAAAAAAAAACTTAGTGATGATGAAGGTGAAGCAATTCATTTTATTCCCGAGGTTGCTTTTATTTATAGGCGATGTCCTAAGTGTGGAAGTCCTGATTTTGAGATTAAAACTGGGCGAGGTGTTGAAATAACATCTATCACAGGTAAAAAATAGGAGTAGGATTTTTATGGAAGTACGGACAAGTGTCATTGAGAGACGTTTACAGAATGTGAAACGTATTATTGCTGTTGCTAGTGGTAAAGGCGGTGTGGGTAAAAGTTTGGTTGCGTCAAATCTTGCGCTTCATCTCTCAAATAAGGGATATTGTGTTGGTTTGTTTGATCTTGATTTATATGGGCCTTCGTCTCACATTATCCTTGGTATTACTGATTTTGGGTTTCCTGAAGAAGAAAAAGGAATTAAACCTGTAAAAATACATGATATTAATTTTATGTCATTGGTTTATTTTTCTGAGGATAAACCCTCGCCATTTAGGGGAGTTGATATTACAAATATTATTATTGAGCTGTTGGCTATTACGCAATGGGGGCAGCTTGATTATCTAATTATTGATATGCCCCCAGGTATTGGTGATGAAGTACTTGATATTATTAAATATATACATCGATGCGAGTTTTTAGTTGTGACAACTCCATCAAAAGTTGCGATGGGTGCTGTTGGAAAACTTCTCTCTATCCTTAAAGAGTTAAATCTTCCAATTCTTGGTGTTATTGAAAATATGAAAATGAAAAAAGATAATTTTATAAAAAACACGGTTTCTAAGCAAGATATTTCTTATCTTGGTGGTATCTCTTTTGATTATGACCTTGAACAGGCTATTGGTGATTGTTCACTTATTATGAAAACAAATTTTTTCAAAGAGTTGGGCAATTGTGTAAAAGATACTGCTGTTTAGTTTGATATATTTTTTATTTTCACCGGATTGGTTATATACTCTCTGGCTTCTCCTACGGTAAAAAGGGATCCGGAGATACAGACAAGATCATCAGAGTTTGCTATAGATAGTGCTTGCTGTATTGCTTCTGATATAGTTGGCTTGATAATTATTTCTTTTGTTGGATCAATTTTAGTTATCATTGCTGCAAGGGTTTCTGAATTACATGCTCGAGGATTTCTTGATTGGGTTGTGATAAGAATATCTGCTAGGGGAAGTATGGTTGATAGCATATATTTTATTGCTTTATCTTTTAATATCCCAAGAATAAGAATGAGGGAGTTATAATGGAAATCTTGTTGTAAGGATCGGTAGAGCATTTTCATTCCAGCGGTATTGTGAGCTCCATCAAGAAGAATCATGGGTTTTTTTGAGATGAGTTCCATTCTACCTGGGTTAAATGCATGAGCTATGCCACTAGTTATATGGGAATGAGTAATAATTATTCCTTGTTTTTGCAGTTGTTCAATGCCAATAAGAGAGAGAGCAATATTTTCCCCTTGATATTCTCCAAGCATTGATGTTTCTACTATATAGGAATTAATCTGGCCTTGAATACGAAATTTTTGATACTGTATGCTATGATCAATGCGTTTCCAAAAGGTTTCATCAACAGAGATAAGGGGTGCGTTTTTTTCGGTTGCAACTTGTTCAATTATGTGTTTTGCATTATTTTGAACAGCTGTTATGACCGGGACAGATTCCTTAATAATTCCTGCTTTTTCATATGCAATCAGTTTGACATTTTTTCCAAGATACTCTGTATGTTCTAAGGATATGTTTGTTATTATGGTGAGATTAGGTGAAAGAATGTTTGTTGCATCAAATCGTCCACCAAGACCAACTTCAATAACGGCGTATTCTACTCTTTTATCGGAAAAATATTGAAAAGCCAATGCTGTTGTTATTTCAAAAAATGTGGGGGTATTATTTTGGGAAATCATTTCTTCAATAATAGGTTTAATTTTTGTAATGAGTTGTGCAATGTCTTTTTGTGAAATTTCTATTCCGTTGATACTCATTCGTTCTGAGAATCGTTGTAGATGAGGGGAAATATATACTCCAACAGTGTAGCCTGCCTGCTGTAATATTGAACCTATATATTTGCACACTGATCCTTTTCCATTTGTCCCTGTTATATGAATATTTTTGTAATTATGTTGAGGATTTTGTAGGTGATTCATCAGAAGGGAAATTCGTTCTAATCCTAATTTTGAACCATATTTGTGGAAGCTGTAGAGCCAATTTATTGATTGTTTATAGTCCATAGTTTCTAGTATCCTTCAGAGTAGAGTACGTCAGAGATTTTCTCATTTTTTTCTAGCCATGAATCGCCTGGAAGAATAATGACGTTTCTTCCTTTTATTTGAAGTCGTTTTTCAGCATATAGTTGAATAGTTCTGGGTAGTATTTGGTGTTCAACTGATAAGATACGTTGGGCTAGACTATCTCGTGTATCATTGGGGTGTACTTTTACTGCTGCCTGTAAAATGATGGGTCCATGATCCATTTCTGTGTCTACAAAATGAGTTGTGCATCCTGAGATTTTCACTCCATATTCAAGGGCATCTTTTTGACCATTTGTTCCTTTGAAAGAGGGGAGAAGTGCAGGATGTATATTGATTAATTTTCCATACCATTGTTTTACAAAATCTTTGGAGAGTAGACGCATGTAACCTGCGCCAACAACAAGTTCAACGTTGTGGTTTTGAAAAAGTTTGGATATCTCTTGGTCATAGCTCTGTTTATCTTCTCCTTGAGGATTTAAATAGTAATTGAGAATATGATGTTTTTTTGCTCGTTGAAGGCATCGCGCATCTTTTTTATCTGAGATTACCACTACGACTTGTGCAGAAATCATGTTGTTTTCTGAGGCATCAATTATGCTTTGAAGATCAGTTCCACTGCCTGATGCTAAGACCCCGACTTTGAGTGTTTTGTTCATACGGTTCCTCATTCTTGTGATGTTTTTTCTTCTTTAAAGATTTGCTTTATTTCTTTTATTGATGCATTGGTTTTAAAACCTGTGGTGCTGAAATGAGTTGGTGATGCACTATATCCTTTTTCTTGTATTTTTTGAAAGATTTTATCTTTTGATGGTACTGACATTTTGAGATATGATGCGATATCATCTGTGTTGTAGAAAAATGGAGGTGCATCAGCTTCTTCCTCTAAAAGATATAAGAGGTGGTACAATGTGTTTTTTGTGTTGAGTTCTTTGTTGAGGATAAGTGTTCGTATTTCCTGTATTGCTTTTTTTGAATGGAGCGGTCCAAGCCATAGTGGACCAATGCATTGTTGATTTTTTGGTGGTTTTAGCATGATGTTCTTTGGTTCTATATATCCATAGAGGTTTATGGAGTTGTTTGCAAATTGTTTTCCTCTTTGTATTTGTATGTAGATGCGCATATAATGATCTGTTGAATAACTAAGGATTGGTTGTATTGCTTTGTCATATTTTGCTGCTTCTTTGCAGAGGCATCCCAGAAGTATGCGTAATCCTATCTCATGCATAGGTGTTGAATGCAGTGGTCGTGCCCCGTATCTTCGGTAGCAGACTTTTGGGTAGACGCCGCAGAGAGTAGCGGTATCTGTTGCAGTACAAGAAATCATGCCGTTACGACGGATGCTTCTCATTGCTGAATCAAAATAATAGATTGGAGAACCATAGGGGTCGATGTCAATTGAGTCGTAGTGTTTTTGGGAGAGTAGGGTGTGTAGGTTTTGATTTGAGGCGGTGATATTGGAGATTTTGTTATGTGCTATATTTTTTTTTATAAGTGTAAATGCTTGGGTGTTTGCATCGTTAATTGTGATGGTGTATTTTCCTTTGAGTTCTTTTGCGTAGCGAATACCTCGGATGCCTGATGCTGCTAATCCATCAAGGAGATCTAAGGATTTTTTTGCTTTGGATAAAAGATATTGATTGACAACTATAGAGAGGTCTCGGTTTTGTTGCATTGAGGGGTTGTAAAATGGTTGTTTTTCTTTTGAAGCAGGTCCTTTATGTGTTGTTTTTGTATGAAACACATAGACTTGTGTTGTTCCTTCGGTGATGAGTTTATATTTTTGGTTCATGGTATACTTCTTTTTTCTTTTTATTTTTATATATTTTTTTGACAGTCATGAAATAAAAGCATTAATAATATTTTGTACTATCTAAATATTGTTTTTTTTAATAATAAAATAGTGTTCAACTTATTTTCCCTTCACTAATTTAATGGTAACAAAGGTTTAAATAACAAGGATGTTTTATTTTTTATTTATAATGGGGTAGGTAAATGGTTAAAAATAATCTGATAAACAAAAGTATTGTTATTATCCTTATTATCATGTTTCTAGGAGTTTGCATCCTTCCAACTAGTGCATACGACATAAAAAAATTATATCAATCATCATCAAAAGGTACCTGGTTGTATGTTGGAGGGAGTGGACCAGGCAACTATACAACGATACAAAATGCTATAGATAATGCTACTTCAGGTGATACTATTTTTGTGTATAATGGAGTTTATGATGGCGGTATCATCATTGATAAAAAAATTATATTGATCGGGGAAGATAAAAATCATACTATTATTGATGGTCCAGGTGAAATCCATAATGGTATTTACATTTTTAGTGACGGTGTTGATCTAAGTGGATTTACCATTCAAAACGTTGGAAATTTTTTTCCTGATTGTGCATTATATATTAGCTCAGATGATAACAAAATTTATAACAATATTATTACAGGCAATAAATTTGGTATCGATATTTACGAATCTGTTAATAACCATATCTATGATAATATGATTGTTAACCAAGACCGCTATGATGGTATTAACCTTCGTTTTTCATCAAATAATGTTATTTCTCGTAACGTAATTTCAGGCAATAATGGTCATGGTATAATGCTAGTGGAATCATGTGAAAATATCATTGTTGAAAATGTAATAGCAAATAATCATTGGGGTGGGTTAACTATACTTACCCAAAATGATACAGACAATATTATCTACAATAACAATTTTTTCCAAAATATTCCACACAACGGCTGGGATGTAGGAATGAACAGTTGGCATATGACGTATCCTGTAGGTGGTAATTATTGGGATGATTACACTGGAGAAGATGTAAACGGAGACGGAATTGGTGATGATCCTTACCTTATAGATGGAGGCAATAATCTAGATAATTATCCATTGATAAACCCTATCCTCACAGGTAATACAACACTTGAAGTAGGTCTTGGGTCATCCAAACCTTTTATGATAATAGCAGAAATACAAAATACAGGGTATCATCCTGCTGTTGACATCAATTGGAGTATTAGTCTTGACGGAGGACTCATTTTTTTTAATAGAGAAACAAAAGGAAATCTTAACTATGTTCTCCCTGATGGACCACATGAAATTACCACTAATAGATTGTTTGGATTAGGAAAATCTGAGTTGACAATAACAGTTGAAGTATTAAATGCAGAAAAGACTACCATAAATTATGATGTTTTCATGTTCTTTTTCTTTATGTTAATAAGATAAATCATGCAGTAGCAGAATAGGTTTGCATAATTTTGAGTGAATGTGAAAGTTATTTTTTCCCGATAATTAAAAATTTCCATTCTTTTTTTGTTCCCTGTCGTTTAACAATAGAAAAACCTGTTGTTAAAAAAAACTGTACCACTTCATCCATTGTATATGCCTGTTTATAAACATCAATATGATATTTTGTAACATCTGGACCTGCATTTTTTATAAGCATATGTATCTTTATAAAAAATAATTTCAACAAAGAAAAATCCTTGTTAATCGCTTCGATGATAAGATATCCATTGTTTTTTAATACTCGTGATATTTCCTGAAAACTTTTCACGGGGTCACTCCAATATGATAAACTAAATCGACTTACAATAACATCTGCACATGCTTCCTCTAAGGGAATTTGGTCAGAATAACCAAGCAGAGGTTTAAAAAATTCAAATCCTGTATTCTCTTTTGCTAGTTCAAGCATTCTTACATTTGGATCAATGCCAATTATCGTTGCGTCATGTATTTTTTCATGTATAGCTTTAGATAGAAACCCTGGGCCAACTCCCAAATCAACAATGATCGGATTTGTTTTAGAAACATATTGTTTTACCATATCTGCAAGATCAACATATAACCCAGGATATTTCTTCATATATAACGCAAATTTTTCAGCAGTTTTTTCATCGATCAAACCATCACACCAACACTTTTATCGTTATAGATATTACCATTATACATATTATCAGATAACAAGATTAGTTAAATAATCTTTTTTTATTTCAAAAAAAATAACCACAAAAAATCAGTTATTATTCCTGATAGTACCGCTGATTATCAGCATCTACCACAAGTTGTTTTGATTCAATGACGCTATATTCTATAATTTCAGCAAAAGAATTAACATCAACATGTCTACCTATACCATATGAAAATGAGATACCTGCTGATGATTTGAGTAATGATTCATTGCTGCCCTCATCTACAAATAATCGAAGATGATAAGCACTTTCAACACCGAAATTTTGATGTACATTTACTGTTTCATCTGAACTGGCACCGGCACATTCAACAGGGATCCATCCATTAATGCCCAGAAGGCCTCCTACAAAAACTTCCACCCAGACATGAGCTGTTGCCTTGACAGTTCCTACTATATCCTCGGAAAGAAGATATCCTCGAACAAATCGGGCGGGAATCCCAACTGATCGACACAATGATATGTATAAAAACGAAAGATCATCGCAATCTCCTGTTTTTTTTTGTAGTGTTAAAAGAGCTGGTTGAACGCCCATGTCTTGCTCATGGATAGTATACTCTGTATTTGTTTTTAACCAATTGAATATCTCTTTGGCACAAATAAAAGAATTATTTGTATCTGCTGCATACATAATACTTTGAGCTATATTTACAATAGATGATTCATAGGGATTAATGAGATAGGTGGTATCATTTGATTGCCCATTTAAATACTTAGAAGTAGTTTCAGGATACTTCTCTGCAATTTCGTCAATTGTCAATGCATCAATTCCTGTTAAATCTTCAACGATGAAACTTTCAGCAATAACTGATGCCCGGATGCCAAGTTTATACATAGCTCTCTCTGAACTTGAGATATTCCACGAAAGAAAGTTATTATTGAAATCTTGTATGCTTTGATAGTCTTTTTCATAAAGGGGATTATAGCTTACTGATCCTTGTAATACAGTAGGTATATTACAATCGTAATTTATTTGATATTCTCCCGATCCTGTACAATTCAGATCATACCCATATTTTATCACGTATGAAATTTTTGTTGGATATGATTCATAGGTTGTTGAAAAATTTAATAGTACTTCCGTGCATCCTGATACTAGTACTAGTAGTACTAAAAATAAAGGAAATACTTTCATTATAGACTTTTTTTTATTCATTGTACCTATATTGTCCTATCGTTTGAAGAATCGTTTTGTAATTCCTTGAGAATTACGATACTTGCATCCATCATTCATAGGACATTTAATACATTTTGGGTTTTCAGTATAACAAAAATTTTTAGCAAGTTGTGATAATGAATCAAGATATTTATAGACATTTTCATCCATTTTTTTTGCTTCCTTTGTTAAAATTTCTAATGTTTTCTCAGGATCTGAATCTGAAACCCATCCTAATCGATTTGCTACTCTCGTTACTTCTATTGCTTTTGCAGTTACTTTTTCTTTTTTTTCAGGTTCGGCTTTAGGCATATGGTGCTCTTGTTGCTGTGGCGGTGGCGCAGGTGCTTTAGGAATTTTAGGGACGAAATCAGTTGGCTCTCCGTCCTTGAAAACCGTCACAGACTTTCCACCATGATTTGTCTCTCGAGTACGAACCTCCATCATGATGGGAATTTGAATAGAAGCACCTGACACTAATGCAACACCAATGGGTAGGCGTTGAATCTCATTGTATGTCTGACTGGTCAACCCTTCTACTGATTGAATGATTGCTTTCAGGTCATTTGGATTTGTTACCTTTAATATAACATTTGTATTACATTGAGAGATAATGTTTTTATCTACCTTTGCAGGACGCTGACTTACCACACATAATCCCATGCCAAATTTTCGCCCCTCTGAGGCAACGGTACGTAATATATTTGATGATACAGCAGATCCAAGACCTCTTTCAGGGCAATAGTTATGGGCCTCTTCAACAATTAACAGGAAGGGGGGTATTTTTCCAGCTTTCCTGTCATCAAATAATTCCTTGGTAAGGCGTGCTACAACAACATCTTGTATATCTGGTGGGACACCTTTCATATTAATAATTGAACATTTTCCTTTTTTTACCAATTGATCGGTGGTTGTACCCTTCTGTGAGAAAACACCAATTGAGTCAAGAGACTCAAGAGAAGCGATGACATTCCATCGTGCATTACTCTTACTCGTATTGACTGCTTCAATGATATCTCGGATTGTATATTGTTGTTTATATTCCTTCATCTCTTTAATTGATTGATACAACACTCCTATCTGTGGTCCAGATAATTTTGCATGAAGTAAATCAATAATATCTCTTGCTTCAAGATTTACTCCTGAAAGGGTAAGGTGATTGACATTTCCTTTGCTACCGAGTGGAGAATATGCTACAAGTTGAGATGAATATTGATGTGGTTTAATATTAAATTTCTCCATATTTTTTTTATCTTTTCTATCGCTATTCGCTTTGGTAAGAGACATATATTCCCCATGGGTATCAATGATGACCATGGGAATTTTCTTTTTTAACAGCTCTTCAACTAATACGCCGCAGACATAGCTTTTTCCGCCACCAGTTTTTGCAAGAATACAAATATGTTTTTGGACAAGAGCATCAATATTTAGATAAACTGGAAGATTGTGCCCCTTTAACAGACCTAGATAAGCACCGTTTGTTTGATCATTATGTAAGCCTAGAACATGACGGACAAGATCTTCTTGTGCAAGGGTGATTGCACTACCGGTATCAAAAGGAGTTCTTGGTGTTTGTAAATATCCTCGTTTATCTCTATATCCAATGACATCGGCATATGCTGACACATTTGATTTAATATATGGAATTGTGTCATCACTTTTCAACGTCACAGCGTCTTGAAATTTCAAATCAGAATATCGTTTGATATCCATGACCTGCGCTAAAATATATCCTTCCTTATGAGGAGCAGTGACGTAATCAAATTTTCGAATATTATGTCCATCAACAGTAAAATTAAACTCAGTTGATCCAACATCGCCATAGATAATTCCGACTTTTTCATTTTTTTGGTGCATCCACAAACCCCGGTAGTGCAGAATAAAAGGACAACTTCTTATACTTTTTGCAATTTTAAAGCAAGTGATGAAGGCAATCCCGCAAGTGTCTGTAGGGCTTCAACCTCCATAAAATGAAGCTTGCCCGGGATGACTATTGTGTGGAGAGGTTCACCAAAATCCATTTTTGATAATGCTTGAAATGAATCTGCTGCAATAATTGATGTTGGAGCTCCAGCTCGTGCTATTACGCAACCAATACTATCTTCTGAAAACAATTTTTTTTGATGTTTTTGCTCCATCTTCAGCAGTAATGATATTGCTTGATTAGCAGTCATATATCTATTTTGATCTTGCTGTATGTCCAAGAGGACAAGTGTATGTAATCCCAGTTTTTTATTTTCATAAATGACGGTATAAGGGCTTGTTGGAAAATAATTTTTCTCAGGAAATGCAAGAGTTGTGGTTCTTCCAAATTTATAGTTTTGAAGCCCTAACATTCCTGGTGCAGCAGTTATGATACTACTGCTGTGGATGACCTCTGTTTCAATACCTAGTTTCATTGCTCGTATTCTTAAATCAATATGCGTTGTTGCAATCATTGGATCTCCCCCGGTCAAAAAACCAACAACATGATGTTTTGCATGTTCAATGATACTATCGCCTTTTTCTGTTTCTTCTCTAGTTAATATTTTTACGTTTTTGCCAAAAGTCTGCTTTAAACTATTTTTTTTTAACCCAATGAGTTCTGATGTATAAAATTCAGCAAAAAGTACATCGCATTGTGCAATTTTGGAGAAACCGTTTAATGAAATATCCTTTTCATTATACAAACCAAGTCCAATAAATAATAATTTTCCCTTAGCCATAGTTATACAATCATTGATTTACTTTGTATACAAAAAGATTTCTTAATAATTTTGATAAATTCGAAAGTGTTTAAAACTCGAAATGTATTCCTTCATGTGGGCGACAACTACCGGCTCTTTTTAATAAATGATTTTTTTAGTCAGGCAATAATAATGACGGATCAATAGTTTTTATTAATAAATTATTCAGTTATATGGAGAAAAATAAGCAAAGGTTTAAATCACACAAGATACATTCCCCTCTCAATAGGAGGTATAATAATATGGCGTATACACATGATGGTTGGACATTATACACACGAGATGTAACATTGAAAGGTGGAAGAAATCAAACAATATATTTCTTCAGTAAAAGAACACCAAAAAGTGGAACACCTTGTGATAAACCAGATAAATATACTGTTGGTGTTAATAAAAGAACAGGTCTTCCATATCTTAAGAAGAAATAAAAATATTCATTTCTTCTTTTTTCTTTTTAAATTTTTATTATTAGCTTTTGTTGAGGTTTTAACCAAGAGTTTTATTAACTATTTTTTTATCATTGGATTAAAGTTTAATCATGAGAAAGAGATATTATAAGAAAAAAGAACAACAAAAAAAAATCGCTATACAACGGATAACTAGATTGAGTAGTTTAGCTGAAGATTATGCACTTAAAAGGCGATTAACTTTATCAAATAGGTATGTGCATGTAGCCAGAAAGATTTCCATGAGATATCTTGTACCTCTTCCTCATACATTTAAACGACGATTTTGTAAACATTGTTATTCGTACCTCCTTCCATCAGTAAATTGTCGAATAAGAATCCATAATAGGCGTATTGTGACCTATTGTATGAACTGTAAAAGATACATGAGGTTCCCCTTAATTGGCAATAAAAATCAAAATGGACAATGATAAGAAAATCATATGGATTTTTTTTAGGTATACAACTAGTATCTGTATCCAATATACTTAAATAATCTATGCTTTATTACCGATACCCAATTTATATATTAACGGAAAAGAATTGATATGACAACAGCATATGATGTTCCTGCAAAAGAACTAATAGACGCGTTGACTAAAAAATTGCAACATGATAAAGAATTAATTCCACCTGATTGGAGCCACTTTGTTAAAACCGGCGTTCATAAAGAAAACCCTCCAGACGATAAAAACTGGTGGCATGTACGCTGCGCATCGATTTTAAGAAAAATCTATATCAACAATGGCATTGGAATCGTTCATTTAAAAAATGAATACGGTGGAAAGCGTAATAAAGGATCAAAACCTCATAAAGCAAAAAGTGGAAGCGGAGCAATTATACGTAAAGCAGTGCAGCAATTAGAAAATGCTGGATATATTACAAAAATCAAAGGCAAAGGACGAATTCTTACTGCTAAGGGAACATCTTTTTTGGATAATACTGCTAATGAGGTAAAAAAAGAACTTGCTACTTATTATCCTGGGATTGAGAAGTATTAATAGATTATGTTAACAGTAAGGGTATAAGATATATGGATGATGAATTAGAATCTATTCGAAAGAAAAAATTACAGCAACTCCAACGACAACAATTAAATGAACAGGTTGCGCTGGAACAAGAAGCTCAAAAAGAAGAATTTGATGAGAGGAAAAAGAATATTCTTCGGCAAATTCTAACTACTGATGCTCGAGAGCGTTTAGGGCGAATTAAAGTTGCTCGCCCGGAAATTGCAGAAAATATTGAAAATCAGCTAATCATGTTTGCACAATCAGGGCAACTCAAAACTCAAATAAATGATGAACAATTAAGAATGTTACTTTCCAAAATAATTCCAAAAAAAAGAGATATAAAAATAAAAAAACGAGGGTTTTAAATGGCGACTCATAAATCATTAGGAAAAAAACTCCGTTTGCAAAAAGCAACGAAGAGTAATAGACGCGTGCCAGCATGGGTTATGATACGAACAAACAGAAGATTCACCCGACATCCTAAAACAAGAAATTGGCGGAGAAATAAACTCAAAAAAGGTTGATTAATATGGCTGAGAAAGAAGCAGAAGTAGAAATCGAACGTGTTTATGTAATACCATTACGACGAGCTAAAATCGGACGAGCATCACTTGCAGCTCCTCGTGCAGTAAAAGAGGTTCGAACATATCTTGTCAAACATATGAAAGTTAGCTCTTCAGATCTTTGGATTGATGATTCATTAAATAGAGAACTATGGTCTAATGGGAAGTATAAAATTCCCAGTAAAATTCGAGTACGGGCAGTGAAATTTGATGATGGCGTTGTTGAAGTAACTCTACCAGAACTTGGCGAGAAAAAATCACGACGTGAACTCCTCAAAGAAGAGAGAGAAAAGAAAACACCTATCCTCAGAAGAGATGAAGAAGATGTTGGGGAACAAGGTGAACAACCTGATATTTCAGGTACGGGTGATTATGACATTAGCCCCACAGCAGATGGCGATGTGAAAATAAAGAAAAAGAAAGCACCGAAGGCTGAAAAGACCAAGGATGAAAAACCTAAATCTGAGAAGTCAAAAGAAAAAAAAGAAACAAAAAAGAAATCGACTGAGAAAAAA
>JAWOGM010000019.1:0-6736 GCA_046496795.1 Thermoplasmatota archaeon | reverse complement strand
TTTCTTCTCTATCAATATAAGCTTCTGCAAAAAAATCATCAAGATACACTTGACAGTTATCATAACCTTCTAAATCTTCCAAACAATTAGTTCTATCACTTTCACAATAAGGATTATTTGCGTTATCACTTTTGCATGTATCAAAAATATCATAGCAAGCATCATAACCTTCCAAATCTCTGGTACAACTTTCATAACGTTCATATAAAAAATCATCAAATGTCAAATCATATATTACATCAAACTCTTTTAATGCATGGTCCGACGCATCATAATTATTTTCTTTTATTTCTTCTAAAGCACCATCAAGGCTATTTTCAAAACCATTCTCTGTAAGCTCATTCTCACATAGAACATTCATGTCACCGAAATCAGTAATCTCAAGATTATCATAATCAAAAATGTTTGAGATTAAAAAAGAAGGAAACTCAACACCCTCAATACTACGTCCACGAAGTTCATCTAATTTCTTCATAAACGTTGTTGAAAAATCATCTTCATCACTCGAATACTCTAAAACAATATCACAAAAAATATTATTTTCCATGTCATCACAAACACCATAATCTAAAGCATTTGATAATAAAACATAATCTGCTCCAGGACGTGAATTTCCAGCAAAAAAACACACATCATCATTATCATTTTCTGTCTCTATTATTTCATTATTAACATGATTACCCATGTCATCATAATTCACAAATTCATTTCCATTTCTCAAAATATCAATTGCATCATCATTTGCATCTTTGACATAATCAAAAATATAATCAACATATCCTGGATAATTATCAAAAAGTGTATCATAAAAAACATGCCTTGAACTTCGAACGTTTTGATCTCCAGAGCCAAAAACAAACTCCCTCAAAAAATTTACACTACTAGCACTTTCAATAATTTCATCTTTTTCATCTTGACTAAGACTATCAAAAAAATAGACACTTTCAACAGAATCTTCATCTGTTGCTTCAACATTTTTGACAGGTTTATAAAAATCCCCTTGCTTCAAAAGCATACTTCCAGAAGTTACTTCACAAGAACATATTTTATTTGTGACCTTGACATCTGCTTTACAAGGACTGGCAAGATAAAAACGGGAATCAACTTCCTTGTTAAGATTAACATATGTTGAAAGTGGATCATTTACCTCATATTTAGCAACCCTTTTATCTTTTGTTTCCTCAGAAGGATCATACAAAACAAAAGAATTTTTTCCTGCTGGATAGTATTTTTCACTACCCATATTCATAAAAAAATCTTTTAAAACCAACGCTATGAAAACACTCTGTTTTCTTACAGCCCTTGTTGTACTGGTAGGAACATTTGAAAAAAATCTGCTAAAAAGTCCATCACTCTGACTTGATATCATCTCGACTAATTCATCATCAAATTTCATTATTATATCATCAATTTCACTTTGAGAAAGATCAACCCAAATTTTAGTGGGATCAAACACTCCATTCGAGTCCAAAAACCAATCATGTTTTCCTACAAAACGATTCAATCTATCTTTCATAGAAAATCTCGCTCTGCCTCTTAAATTAGTTAAAAAGGGTAAATCGTCACCTATTCTAGTGGTCAATCTTTCAAACATCTCATCTGTCCCTTCTTTTTTAAAGACATAACGAGTATTTTTTCGAAATGTTGAAGTTGTTGCTAACTTATCTATATCGCTTGGCATATCACGTACGATATTTCTGACTCTACCTACCAATAGATTGGCTCTTTCTTGACTAATTTTATCAACTCCAATAGAACGTCTTACTTCAGTAATATCTAAATTACGTAGAGCGCTCACATCACCTGCATCATCAATTTGTCTTGCAATATATCCTACAAAATCATCCGAAGCACCTTTAAGGGTTTTATCATAAGAAAAAGCATCCGCAAGATGACTCATTTGCAGACCTTTATCGATTATTCGCTTATTACCTCTCCTAAAACCATTTCTTATTGTCCTTGTCGTTATACGTTCAACGGCATTTTCTGCAGCCTCTCTAGAAATCCTCTCAGAAACTTCACTTGCAGCAGCCATGCTTGCCTTGCTCAACGTACGACGTGCAAGAACCGCGCCTCCAGCAATTGCATTAAAACCACCTTTTGCTAAAAGACCTGCCCCTTTACCAATAACTGGAATAATATCAAAAGCAGCATTCAATCCGCCTGCAAAAAGAGTATTTTTCATTATATTAGCAGAAAAATCATATCCCCATGCAGCCTCTTCTCCCTCTGCTAAAGATTCATAATACAAAACATAATTTGGACTTTTATATGCATTAGCCCTATCACGCAAAAAATCAACTATATTATCCTCTGATGCAGGTTCATCCGGCAACTCAAACCCGACAACATAACAATATCTATTCATATCATTATACAAATAAGGACTACAGCCCACCTTTTCATTTGAAGTTTTATAAAGATTATAATTTGTTCCACTATCCTTACTAAGCATTTTCAATTCCGATTTTACATTAATATAATCATCTGGATCATTTGAACCATGAGATGAAACAGAAAAATCTGCAGAAACACCTAAATTATTTATTCTGTATGTCACACCACTATTAATCCCTACACTAATTTCCTCATAAATAGTTTCTTTTTCTGCACGATTATAACCTGTCGCATCTCCTTGAATTTGTTCTAATATAACAGAAAAACCATCACAATCAATTCCAGTAACACCATCATCACTAAAATCAAAATACACAAAAGGATTCATATCATTTTCTCCACCATCTTCTACAAATTCACAGATATATTCTTCATAATTCGACCGGGTAAGCTCCACACCAAAAAGACCCCTGTCTACCATTTCATCATTTAATCTTTCTAACGGATTTTGGGTTGACCTATCAATACTGCCTTCGTCTCTCAATCGAACAAAATCACCATATTCAATATATTCATTAACCCCATCAGCCATAAATTGTATAGCATCCAAGACTCCTTGAATACTAACACCAGCCACACCAAAATTTTCTTCAATATCATAAGCCTGAAAATCATCAGATGAACCTTCAACATATTCTTTTGTCTGATTTCCCATATCAAAAACAGAATTCAATGCATCATTAGCTAAAGGACTGACAGTTATATTTATTGCTGCCAATAAAACAACAAGACCAACTACGATATCCACAACTTTTGCAAATGCTACCATTTTTTATTAAAGTCCTAAAATAACCCTAAGACTATCAAATAGACCTCCCATTGTAGAACTGCTTTTTCCAATCACAAACAGACCGGCCAAAAGCACAATCAACATCAAAATCAAAGCAACAATATATTTCATCTCCATTCAAATCACCTAATTTGCCATCTTACTACATACTCTACCCATATTATCTGAATCATAGGGAACTACATGAAGAGCAGAAGTTCCTTTAGTCTCTTCTGCCACAGGACTATTAAGAAGTAACTCTGAAAGACTGTTTCCCATATTTTCCAAAATACTAGTAATCTTATGAACATTTGTTCTAGCAAATACTATCGCAAAAGTATCTTGATCATATTCAAAGTTTCTGTTTTCAGGCGCAAAAACATCATTATTACTATCATCCAAAAGATATTCATAATAAGAAACTGATGTTCGCGGAATTGGTGTATGGGTCAACCAATATATCAATGAATTAGGATTATTTTCATAATCATCAAGTGCAGAATTTCCACTACTCACTCTATCAGAAATAATTTCGTATACTTCTCTGTCTATATCGACAGTAGAACACAAGACACACACAGTAGGTGCTTCATTATTATTATTTGAAAGTCTATCGATTAAACTATCATCCCCTTCTTCTCCAAGTATCCTAAACCAAGAGCTAAAAAGATCCAATTTTCCTTGACCCATATTATCCCAACATTTTCGCATCTCATCTGCGACAATTTGATTCAATCTATAAGTGTAAAGTATATCTTCATTATCATTGACAGCATCAGAATCAAGATTCATCTCTCCTCCTTCCGGATTAAAAAATCTTACCTTATCAAGCTTATTCTTTTCAGCAGTTGTCAACGGTTTAGCAACTTCTTTGATTATAAAATCTTTATCTTCTCCAAAACCTTCAAATAACGATTTTTTTTCTGTGACTTTGATATATTTTGGTTTACAGTCCAACTTTACAGGATCCGTTCCGACTGAAACAGTATTTCCTACCGAATTTGCAATAGCAGAAGCCTTACAACCACCCTCTTTTGAAAAAGAGCCAATCATACCAAACAATTGAGTACTAAAAGCCAAAAGTATAATAGAAGAGATTACAACCAATATCAACTTTGAAACAAATCCGAATTGTCCTCTTTTCATTTTGATCTCCTGATATCAACTAAATGCATTAGTAATTATAGTCCTAAAAATAATAGTCATAGCAACAATTGTAATCAAGATCAGAACAAGAACAATCGCAATCTTCAATCCACCTGTCATTTGACCTCTTTTATTGACTAGCATACAATAAGAAAAAGAACTTGACCTTTATAAATATTGCTTCACTGTTCACTAGAAGGACGTTCACAACATTTATTTGGATAAGGACAATCTATATAATCTCCTGACTCCTCATCGCAACTATCTTCAGAACCCACACAATGATGTGTTTTATTGTTGCATACTCCTGAATTAAAACCACTTACAGCATCTTCGCGTTCCTGATTACTCTGCCTCATCTTATTTCCAAAAACTGCCAAAACCACTACTAGAACAACCATCGCAATAACAGCAATTACAACCATATTCAGGCTCAATCCGGATGCTTTTTTATCAACTTGCATTCTCATCTATACCAACTATTTCTCACAATATTGGTCTTCACCACAATCTATGAACTCACCCTCATCTTGTCCACTTTGATAATTATCAACACACCGACCACCATCTTGTTCACAAACCTTTCCCAAAAACTCTTGAGTAGATTTCTCGCCACTCTGTGAAGACTCTCTTATCTTACCAGCAAAAATAGCAGTAAGAACTACAAGAACAATAAGAGCAAGAGCAGCAATAACTACTACATTCAAACTAAGGCCTTGCCCTTTTTTAGAATTAAAAGAAAAAAAATTCAATTAAATCACCTTTCAACTGCACCACAGCAGACTTTTCCATCATCTGTGTCACAGTCCATCCAGCTTCCAGCACCTGATGAAGAACCTGATGCGGGACGTATTACTTGCCAAGGATCCTCATCACATTCTCCTTGATTCACACACTTGACATCAGTATAACCATCTCTTGGCTGTACACAAATTCTACTATATGCTAGTTCATCATTCTCATTCGTTTTTTCAGAAGCTGTGTTCAATCTACCAACAAAAATAGCAGTAAGAACCACAAGAACTATCAATGCTAAAGCAGCAATTATAACAACATTAAGACTCATTCCTTGTCCTTTTTTAGACATGCTCAATACACC
The DNA here is from genome assembly GCA_046496795.1 of Thermoplasmatota archaeon. Taxonomy (GTDB): domain Archaea; phylum Thermoplasmatota; class E2; order DHVEG-1; family DHVEG-1; genus JAUWYM01. The sequence continues at coordinate 1,325 of JAWOGM010000019.1, read as the reverse complement.
TCTCAATAATATAATATATTAATCCTGAAGTAATAATCATTTAAAAATTATTCTATTTTTAATCGCACACAAAAAGCTCAATCCACAGTGTTCCCGGATATAAAGGGACTGGAAACATTTTCGAAGTTCCTCCAAAACGCCTCTTACAACCCGTATAATAATTCCCTCGCCAATAAACTTTGTTATTCGAAACAAATTCTATTCTTACTTGATCAAATTCGTTAGTATAATCAGTATCATCCTTTGTAATATTCAAAAAATAATCAACTTGCCATTTATCTAAAGTCTGATTTAAAATATGTTCCATTACCAACTCAGAGAATTCACATGAACTGACCATTTCATTACCATTTCCTGTAAAATTTGTCTGGTCACAGCTTATATCATTATAATTTGCACAATTCTGCAAAATTTCAGTCAGACTAAGATTATAATCTCTAGTGCATACAACTTTTGTTGAAAGCATTGAATTCAAAACATTTGCAGCAACTTGGTGAGAAATATAATCTTCCTTTACACTTGATTCTTTCGATGACCCTGTTGTTATCATAAAATACGTTCCCATAAAGATAAGTAAAACTACAATAATCATTCCAAAAATTTCCATCTGTCCTTTTTTAGCAAAAATCAACGATTAAACACCCTAAAATAACTAGTAACCGTCATTATACCAAAATAATAGGAACCAACAGTACTATCCGTAGCATTGTATAAAACAACAGGAATCTGTATTGCTCTTTCAGAATATCTATAACTTGGTTCATTGCCTTTAGGAAAGGCATCATATACTGCATTTTCCCCTGTATAATTCGTCCGTTTATACTTTGGATATATCTCCTCTAATTCAACTCTAACATTACCTATTAATTTACGATAAAAAAGATAAGATTGCTCAAATAACATCTTATGCTTAAATGCTTCTAGTTTAATCATATCAACACAATCGTATTTTAAAGTATTATCATACGAACATCCAAATTCACCCAAAGAATAAACTTCCTGCGCAGTTTCGACCATTTCACGTTCATTATATTGTTGCTGTTGTACACCTGCATCTCTTTGTTGAAAACGTATAAAAAAGACTAAAGCAAATATTAGGAGAATAAAAAAAACTATAAGTATCATCATAGTCTGACCTGTTTCCATTTGACCTTTTTTATTTTTCATCTAGTAAATCACCGGACAACTATCATCTCGTTTACGTTTATTCAAAGACTTAAGCGAAATTATATTAGAGAGCAATTCTTCCATTGCACTTTTTTCAAACTTGCCTTTACTAACAATATTATTTACAATATCAATATTTTTTGCGATTACATTCTTCT
>JAWOGM010000043.1:0-2963 GCA_046496795.1 Thermoplasmatota archaeon | reverse complement strand
TCTATCTTCGATAAATAATTGTAATTATATTTACCAGGTTCAGGTTCCAACCCATCCCAAATGATACCTAGACGGAGCACATTGAATCCCCAATGTTTAAGTTTTTCAAAATCATGCATATCCCAAGGTCCTATATACCCTCTTTCTTTTTCTTTGCATACCATATTCATGCCATGCAAAATAAGATGATTGCCCTTGTAATCTATGAAACGGTTTTCTTTAATCGTGACTGGTTTTTTCATCTCAATCGTCTCCCCTATATAATATCTGGTTCGGATTGAACCAATTGTTTTTCTTTTTTCTTGTCAATTGTGAAGAAGAAAAGTGGAATGATGCCTAGCAACACCATGATTCCAGGTATCAACCCGGCGCCGATGCGGATGCCTGTAATCGCTCTTTCTGTTTGGACTGCAGCCATACCATCATAGCCAAAATACTCAATAACAAATGAAAATATCGCTACGTGGAGGGCCCTTGCAGGAATAGCAAAAATAGCAGCGATTCCCAAATACACCCCTGGTTTATACACTTTGGTTCGCGACTTATCCTCATCGATAATCACACCAAGCATCGGCGTGTTTGCCGCATATACCGCCGCAAACCCAGTCATCAATAAAACATACCCAATCAACGCTTGATAATAAGATTGTGCAAGGAAGAGCCCTATAAAAGCCATGACAGAAACCCAAAGCAAGGTTCTCAACATACTTCGGACGCCTCTCTTTCTAATGATGTATGCGGCCACTGGATAAACCATCAATTGATATACACCACCAAGGAGATCGGGGATTGCGGCAACAAAACCTGAAGCGCCCGCTACATATTGCATGTAGTATAAGTATGAATTCATGTATGTGCTCGCAGCGCCCACAGCAAAAATATTATAAAGCGCAAACATCAAAAAATTTCGGTTTTTCATTATTGGAACGAAACTTTTTAAAAGTTGTTTCATCCCTACATTGTCAGGCTCGTAATTAGAATATAGATCTGGTGAGTCCTTCAATGCGATTTTACTGACCATAAACAACACACCGCCGATAACCGCAAACCCCGTATACAGCAAAATAATCACATATCGGGGATAGCCACCTGTTAAAAATGTCACCGCAATGCTTGTACTGATAAAAGACGGAATCATAAAAATATAGTTTTGGATTAGTGAAAAATCTGCTCTTTCATCTGTAGAAGGCGCTACCGCCAAGACATAGGAGTTGAACGATATTATGAAGCTGGTATACGCCGTATCAAATATGAAAAGTCCAACGATTAAATAAATATAGGTTAAAAACGATGGCCAATCCGGACCAGCAAGCAACATCAACACCATCGATATGAGAATTACGGGTGCGGTTACTTTCATGATGTATACATATTTACCCTTTTTCGGATGCGGTTTCGCATTATCAATAATCCCACCGAATAGTGGGTCATTGACTGCGTTCCACACCATGAAAATCATGTAAATAACACCAAAAGCCCCTGGTGACATTCCGATATAATCTGTAAAATACTTCAAGAACGTCGCATGAACCACATTTCCAGACAATACAGCCCCAAAAGCGGATAAAACTATGAGCGTTTTCCTAGATACTGGCAGTCCTTTACCTGAAAAGGCTTTGCGAAAAAGTTTTTTCATACTATTCTCCCAATGTTAATTTGATTGTTGTAGTAAGTTGTAAAAATATCACCTGTTAGCTGTTTTTTTCTTAACTGGAATCCATATTTGAATATAATTTCTATTCTTTTGATTATAAATGTTGATTTCCATGCTATTGCCTTTAATTAGGTACCCATGAGTTTGAGACCAGGCTTTCATAGCTTCATAATGCTTATCAATTGAACGATAAGATTCATCTGTAATTATTGCGGTTTTAAACATACATAGTTCTTCATTATACATCTTGGTTTGAATGCTTTTTAACTTCGCGTTCAAAGGCGTATATGAAATAATCCCATTGCTCAAATAGGTATGGTAATTCCCTTCCTCTAAATCTTCTTTTGAAACAATGGAAATGTTTTGTGAAAATGAAAACCAAAGATTGTAGCGCTCTAATTCTTTTAATATTGTGTCTGTCGTATTCAATAAAGAAACATCAAAATCATCTATCACCGATTCTATAATGACAGAATACAGTTTAGGTCGTTTCCTTAATTTTATGGATGATTCCCCATCAAAGTCTTTCATTGCTTCTTGCAGAAAACGAATACTTTGTTTGTAATATAAAAGTTTTTCAATTTCTTCATCAAGCGATTGATCTTTAGTTTCCAATAACTGACCAATATCACTCAATTTATCTTGATTCAGCAATTTTTTAATCTCTTTAATTGGAACATTCAATGTCCTAAGTATTCTGATTGTGGACAAATCATCCATTTTGTTAGGCGTGTAATATCGATACCCATTATCACTCGTTTGAGATGGCTTGAACAAATTAATCTTGTCATAATATCTCAAAGTATCTTTTGAAAAACCATATAATTTTGATATTTCACCAATTTTAAATAGATATTTGATAAATAAGCCCCCTTAGATAAATAAAATTATATAAATTATAAATTTCACTTTGATAGTTTTTATTATAAAGTATGGAGTTACTCCAATGTCAATGGATTTTTATAAATAGAACCTACAAATATTAAATTTCGATGTTTTATTTTTGTAACTGACATCTAAAAGGCGCTTTAATTGTAACAAAAACTGTGATTTTCATTAGGATTCCCAGAACCGTTATAAAGAAATTCTTGCTAGTTTCTCTAGCTAAAAAAAATTAGACTTACACTCTTATTTATGCTTGCTTTTTGAATTTTTTCCAATAAAAAACCTCTCAACAAAATGGTTGAGAGGTTTCTTAAACTAAATTACGTGTCATACCCATCTGTATTTATTTCAAACGTGCTTGTACCTACAATTCAATAATTAGTGAATATGTCTTTCCTGTTTCAATGCTTTGATTTTTTATCAT
>JAWOGM010000064.1:0-11632 GCA_046496795.1 Thermoplasmatota archaeon | reverse complement strand
ATATAAATGGAGAATTAAAAAGTACTGAGTACTCTGAGCCGTTTTCATATGATTGGAGAGAATTGCGATCTGGGTTACATACTATTCAAGTCAAGGCCTTTGATAAAGCTGGAAACAATGCAACAACACCTGAACTCGAGGTAATGAGATGGAGATTCCATACAATTTTGGTTATATTGCTTCTCATATTTGCAGATATCATGAGGAATAGACCTCGAATAACCTATGAAACAATGGAAGATGAAGGGGATAGCAGAAGTGAAATCAATCATTTTAGATCCTTCTTTTCTTTGTTTAGATAATAAAGAACAACAGAATAAAGGTTTTGAAAAACTGCTAATAAAAACCTCTATTTGCTCTTTTGCTATACTTTTTATAAGAGGGGAAGAGGACAATGCTTTGTTTTGGAGCAACAGTATGAAAAATTCAATGGACTTGGATTCTTTTTAGAGCTAATGAAACAATATATAGACTAGTAATAATTTATTCCGATGCTCCAAGTCGCTACAAGCATGATATGTCCTTTTTGATCCTTAGTTAGAATGCCCATGTCCGGACCTTAGGCTTTAGAAAATTCCAGCAATACCAAGAAAACATCCTGATTTACCCGTTATTTGAAGGATTAAGGATCGGCATACAGAATCTGGACTTAATAATCGTTTAAAAAAATTAGAATGAAACTAGATTTTCTACTTTACTAGGACCATTTCAATTATTTTTACGGTCGTTAATAATTCTTTTAAGTGTATCAAAATCAAATCGTGTTTCACAACAACCATTCTTGATAAGTGGAATGTTTTGAACAGCAATATTTAACTTGTTACACATTTTAATTGCCAGACCAATCTCCTCTGTACAGGCAACACCGATAACTCCATCGTATGCTTTCTTTTGAAATATTCTTTTTACACAAGAACTACCAGGTATTACAAAAACATCATAGTTTTTTTTCTTTGCAAGTTTTGTGGCTTTATTTACCTGACAAGTTTTTGTACAATTAATACAGATATAAGATGCTGTTTGTTGATCAAATCGTGCTTTGCATTGAGAATCCATATATTTTCGACAGCAATGAGGAAGAAGAAGTAAGCGGTTGGTTGATTTCTCAAATTTTTCTTTATTTTCCTTGTTTTGTAAATCTGATTTAATCAAATCCTTTATAACGGTTACAGAATCGCCTTTTGGAAGTCCCGTTAGTTTATCGACATCAAATTTTCTGACAAGTTTTTGAGCGGAATTATTTATTTTATCTTTCATTTTAACAGATTCTGTTAACTCTGTTATTTCACGAAAAATGATTTGAGATATGTTTGATAGATCAAAGTTAAACGCATATGACATATAAAATCCCCCTAGTATTTTTTTTTACTTGAAGACGGAATCTGCTACATAGTTCACTAGTTTTTAAAGTTTACTTACGAAATATATAAAACCATCGATAAATAAAAACATTTATCTGTGTTTTATTTTTTGTAATGTTTGTCTCAATTTTTGTATTCTATTTCTGAGATGAATTGCTGTTTCAAAATCAAGATTATCTGCTGATTTTTTCATTTCAAGTTCAAGATATACTATCAGGTTAGGAATATCTTTTTTTGGAATATGTTTGGTATCTTTTATTTCAACAGCTTTTTCTTTAATTGATTTCACAATAGTTGTAGGTGTAATATTATGTTTTTTATTATATTCTAATTGAATTGCTCTTCGTCGATTAGTTTCCTGAATGGCATTTTGAATTGATTTTGTTATAGTATCGGCATATAAGACGACTTTTGAGTTAACATTACGTGCGGCACGACCAATGATTTGAATTAAACTTCGTTCATCTCTTAAAAAACCTTCCTTATCAGCATCTAATATGCCAATAAAACCAATTTCTGGTATATCGATACCTTCCCGTAAAAGATTAATTCCTACCAACACATCATATTCACCCAGACGAAGTTGCCGTATCAACTCTGATCGTTCCAGTGTATCAATTTCTGAGTGGAGATATCGTGTTTTAATGTGTTGTTCGGCCAAGTACTCTGAAAGCTCCTCAGCAAGTTTTTTAGTTAGTGTTGTTACCAGAACTCGTTCACCTCGTTGTATTGTCTGTTGAATCTCAGAGATAAGATTTGCAATCTGACCATGAATTCCTCTCACTTCAATTGGAGGATCAACAAGGCCTGTTGGTCGAATTATTTGTTCAACAACTTGATCGGAAACAGAAAGTTCATAATTTCCAGGTGTTGCTGATACAAAGATCGTTGTTTTCATATACTGACTAAATTCATCAAAGGTCAGGGGTCTGTTATCAAATGCACTGGGAAGTCGAAACCCATAATCAATCAGTGTTTTTTTCCTGGAGTAATCGCCATGATGCATACCATGGATTTGGGGTATTGTGCGATGTGATTCGTCAATAAACATCAAAAAATCTTTTGGAAAATAATCAAGCAGGCAAAATGGTTTTTCTCCAGGTTTCCTGCCATCAAAATGCCGTGAGTAGTTTTCAATTCCTTTACAAAAACCTGTCTCCTCTATCATCTCGATATCGTAAAGTGTGCGTTGTTTCAGACGATGAGATTCTATTAGATCAAGATGGAGCAACTGCTGTTCAAGTTCCTTTTTGATAGATGAAATTGCTGCTTCTTTTTTTTCTTCAGCTATGACAAAATGTTTTGCAGGAAAAATGTTATAATACTCAAATGTGTCAATAACATCCCCCGTGATTTTATTAATCTCTTTAATTTTTTCTACTTCATCACCAAACAGTTCAAATCGAATGATTTGGTCATAGTAGGCAGGTATAAGATCAATAGTATCACCAGTAACTCGAAAACGTCCAGGTTGTAAATCAAAATCATTACGTTCATATTGACAATTTATCAGCTGTTTGATGATATCATATCGGTTTATTGTTTGCCCTTTACTAAGTTCAAATCCCATATTGTGATATTCTCTTGGATCACCCGCGCTATAGATACAGGATACTGAGGCGACAACAATCACATCAGTTCTTGAAAGTAGAGAGGCTGTTGCCGCCATTCTCATCTGTTCAATCTTAGGATTGATATCTGCGTCTTTTTCGATGTATTGATCTTTCTGGGGCAGATACGATTCAGGTTGATAGTAGTCATAATATGAAACAAAATATTCTACACGATTTTTAGGGAAAAAATCTTTAAATTCACTATATAGTTGAGCTGCAAGTGTTTTATTATGGGCAAGAACTAATGTTGGTTTCTGAATGTTTTGAATTATTTTTGCCATAGAAAACGTTTTTCCAGAACCAGTGACTCCCAATAATGTCTGTTTAGAATATTTTTGCTGTATCCCGTGTGTAAGACGTTTGATGGCGTAAGGTTGTGATCCTTTTGGGGTTAAGGATGTCATTAGGGTAAAAGAACTCAAGGAATCACCTCCTTTTTGCGAAGTAGTCTGTTATAGTTTATAGCAAATCGATGTGCTTCATCGCGAATTTGTTGAATGAACTGTAATGCTTTATTTTTTTTATTGAGGCGTAATGATTCAGGTTTTCCCGGGAGATATATCTCTTCAAATTTTTTTGCAATAGCTATGATTGGTATTTGTAGTTGTAGTTTATCTAACTGGTGTAATGCTGCATTTAATTGTCCTTTTCCTCCATCAATTATTATTAAATCAGGAAGGAGTTCATCTTCAAAGAGTAATCGATGATATCTTCTTTGAATAATTTCTGCTAGAGCTGCGGTATCATCGCTACTGTCAATCGTTCGAATTTTAAAACGGCGATAGTTGGTTTTATCCGGTTTTCCATTTCGAAATTGAACCATTGAGCCAACTATTGATGTCCCTGAAATATGAGAGATATCAAAACATTCAATTACTGTTGGAGATTCTTGCATGTTTAATTGTTTTTTCAGCTCATTTGTTTTTTCAACCTCTGAGAAAAATGAAATATCAATATTTTTTAATACGAGTTGTAGGAGTTGTTTTTTTTCTCCGCGTTGGGGAACAGTAATTTTTATCTTACTTTTTTTTAAATAACAAAGAAATTCTTTAACAGCACTACTTATTTGAGTTGGAAGTATTATTTCCTTTGGAATTGGGTTTTCTGCATAAAACTGTGAGATAAAATCATCCAAAAAATCTTCATACCACTCAAACATAAACTCGTTTTTATTTACCAATGTTCCTTTATGAATGTTAAACATCATTAGGTACACTTTTCCTTCACATATACTGTAGTTTAGAATATCTTCGTCATATGTTTTCATCCGCTGCATCTTTTGTCTTTCAGTAAGATGGTTGAGAGCAACTATCTGATTGCGAAGTCTTAGTGCTTGTTCATATTGTTGCTGTTGACTTTGATTTTTCATTTCTGTGTCTAACATTGATAGTACATCTGCTGATCGCCCGCAGAGAATCTGTTTTACCATATCGATACGTTTTGTATATTCCTGTGGAGATATCTTTCCTATGCAGGGAGCATCACAAAGATGAATATGATGCCTTAGACAAGGCTTTTTAGGCATTTTTTTACATGTCCGTAGATGAAATGTTTTACGCAGGAACTGTAAAATATAATCTCGTTCTTGTGCAGAGACAAAGGGACCATAGTATGTTCCTCTTCCAGGTTTACCTCTTGCTATCATCACCCTTGGGTAGTGCTCGTAGGTGATTTGAATGAAGGCAAATGATTTTGAGTCTTTGAGTCGTATGTTGTATTTTGGTTGATGTTGTTTTACTAGATTGTTTTCAAGAATAAGTGCTTCATATTCATTATCTGTTGCAATAACTTCGATATCACTAACACGAAAGATCAGATTTCTTGTTTTTATATCAAGATCTGATTTCTGGAAATATGTCTTTACTCGTTTTTTGAGATTTTTGGCTTTACCAATGTAAATAATTTCTCCTTGTTCGTCTTTGAAAAGATAGCATCCCGGACTTGTTGGAAGATTTATATGATCTATCATGTTATATTTCTCTTAAAAAAAGTATTTTTTTAATATTTGTCCTGTGTAGCTATTATAATGCAATGCAATTTCTTCAGGAGTTCCTTTTCCTACAATTTTTCCACCTTGATCGCCACCTTCTGGCCCTAAATCAATAATATAATCAGCTGATTTAATAATTTCAACGTTATGCTCTATAACAATTATGGTGTTGCCTTTTTTTACCAGATTATCAAGAACATCAATTAGCTTTTTAACATCATGAAAATGAAGACCAGTTGTTGGTTCATCCAGCAGGTAGATGGTATTTCCTGTGCTTTTTTTGGACAGTTCTCTTGTTAATTTGATACGTTGAGCTTCTCCTCCTGAAAGCGTGGTTGAACTCTGGCCAAGTTTAATATAATCAAGTCCAACCTTTGAGAGTGTTTCAAGTTTCCTGCGTATATAGGGAACGTTTTTAAAAAGAGTCAAAGCTTCCTCTACACTCATAGCAAGGACATCAGCAATAGTTTTTCCCTTATATGTTACTTCAAGGGTTTCTTTGTTGTATCGTTTTGCTTTGCATTCCTCACATTCTACATAAATATCGGGAAGGAAATTCATTTCAATCTTTATGAGTCCGTCCCCATGGCAGGTTTCACATCGTCCTCCTTTGACATTAAATGAAAATCGACCTGCCTTGTATCCTCTCATTTTTGCTTCTGATGTTTGAGCAAATATCTTTCTTATTTCATCAAAGACTTTGGTATACGTTGCAGGATTGCTGCGTGGTGTTTTTCCTATAGGACTCTGATCGATTACTATAACTTTATCAACAGGTTCATCAAGCTCTAATAGCTCATGTTTACCAGGTTGTTCTCGTGATTGATATAGCTTTTTCTTCAAGCTTTTGTATAAAATGTCATATATAAGAGTAGATTTTCCACTTCCTGAAACGCCAGTGATGCAGGTTAAAAGACCAAGAGGGATGTTTACATCAATGTCTTTGAGGTTATGCTCTGAACATGTATATAAACGTATATATTTCTTTGGTTTTCTTCTTGTTTTAGGTATATCAATTTGTAATTTACCGCAAAGATATTGTCCCGTAAGCGATGCATTATTGTTTTCAATTTCTCTGGGAGTTCCTGCTGCAATAATTTTCCCCCCATGTAAACCCGCACCAGGCCCCATATCAATTACATGATCAGCTTGACGAATAGTTTCTTCATCATGCTCAACAACAATTAAGGTATTCCCAAGATCTCTGAGATGATGCAAGGTGTCAATTAATTTTTTATTATCAACCTGATGCAACCCAATAGATGGTTCATCAAGAATATATAAAACTCCTGTTAGATTGGAGCCTATTTGAGTAGCTAGACGAATTCGTTGTGCCTCCCCTCCGGATAGCGTTCCCGCTGAGCGGGAAAGTGTTAAATAATTCAATCCAACATTATCAAGAAATTCAAGACGCTGCCTGATTTCTTTGAGAATGAGACGAGCGATCTCATGTTGTTTTTTTGGTAGAGCTAGGCTTTTAAAAAAACTGATACACTGCTTTATTGAAAGATCAGTGATATCTATAATTGATTTACCATCAATTTTTACATGCAGAACTTTTCTTTTCAATCGCTTTCCTTCACAGACCGGACAAGGAGAAATACGCATAAATCGCTCCATTTCTCTGCGACGATAGTCTGATTCTGTCTGTTTATACAACCGTTCCGATTGAGGAATAAATCCTTCCCACCGTCCTTTATGTGACCAATGGCTATCACCATTTCTGGTTACCATATTAAAATGAATCATTTCCATTGATCCATACATCAAGGCATTGTATTGCTCTTCTGTAAGATCCTTTATCGGGGTAAAAATATTAAATCCAAAATGTTTTGCGACTCCCCCGAGATAATGAATCCGCCATCCATCTCGATATGATTTGTATAGTTTAACTGCACCATCTGCAATACATAACTCTTGATTAGGAATGATGAGAGAGGGATCAAATTCCATTTTGATGCCTAATCCATGACATTGTTCGCAAGCTCCAAATGGGCTGTTAAAAGAAAACATTCTAGGCTGTAGCTCCTCAAAGACCATTCCACATGTTGGACATGCCATCTTTGAAGAATACACATACTCATTTTCTTGTTCATCAACCACAATGAGAAGACCATCTGATTTAGGTAGTGCCAATTCACAAGCTTCTGAAAGACGTGATCTATCTGAAACTTTCAGTCTATCAATTACCATATCAATATCATGTTTTTTATATCGGTCTAATATTATTTCTTCATCGGTTCGATATACCGCTTTATCAACTCGAACTCTTGTATAACCCTGCTTATGGAGATCCTTAAAAAGTTGCTCGTATGTTCCTTTTTTCTGACGAATGATAGGGGCTAATATCGTAACTGTTTCACTGCATTCGTCTTGAATTCTTTGTGATATCTTCTGTGGTGATTGGGGGATAATTTTTTCATTGTGATTTGGGCAATAGGGAGTTCCCACACGGGCAAAAAGCAATCGCAAATAATCATATATCTCAGTGATTGTTCCAACGGTACTTCTTGGATTTTTACTTGTTGTTTTTTGTTCAATTGATATTGCAGGGGATAATCCTTCAATACTATCAACATCGGGTTTATTCATCAGACCTAAAAATTGTCGAGCATAGGCAGATAGTGATTCTACATATCTTCGTTGCCCTTCAGCATATATTGTATCAAATGCAAGTGTTGATTTTCCCGATCCAGATAATCCAGTGATGACAATGAATTTATCTCTTGGTATGTGTACGTCAATATTTTTTAGATTATGCTCACGAGCACCTTTAATTATGATATCTCTCAAAATGTTCCCTCAACAATTCACATTTTTTATGCGGTGTATTGTAGCACCGACATTTTTTATCTCTTATTCAAATTTTTCTATAGTAAAGCGAAAGTATTTATGGGCTTTATCTTAAAAGTATTTCTTCTGCCGGTTTTTGAGCTGTAAACATTACATTTTATTTTGTTTATTATTTATTTTAAAGCAATTATTATATTTTCCAGAATAAAGTAATATCGGGAAAACACAATATTTTCTCCTATAGGAAAGGTTTAAATAACCTGGGTGTTTTATTTTAATAAAGAAAGGGAATAGAGAGGGTAGGTACCTTATGGAAAACAGATTTGTACTATCTCAATAACAAAAGTATACTTTTCAGAGGAAGGTGAAATTATGATCAGGTCTCATGGTTTTGATAGGATCAGTATTGTCTTCATTGTCGTTGTTGCGTGTATTCTGATGTCAAACCTGCCGGTGACACACGGTGATTGTTCTGCCCTACCCGTGTATGATACCCCTGGTGATCAGCATTATTTGGAGTATGACAGATATCTTTCCCGGTATGATCCCTCTGATATGTCATTTCGATATCCTGACTATCGTGGAGATCTGCCGTCTGATGAGCCTTTTGTTGACGTGGTTATGACACCGTCGGAGGCATCATTAAAGGGTAGTGGTGGTCTGATGGATTCGGCCTGGCCGATGTACAGCCATGACGTCCGTCATACCGGCAGAAGTCCATATTCGACGGTGAATACCACCGGTGTTGAAAAATGGTGGATCGCAGCCAATGGACCAGCAGAAGGTGGTCCCACTATCGATAAAGATGGCGTCATCTACATCGGCTCATATCAACTGAGTGCAGTATATCCAAATGGCACGTTAAAATGGAAATTTACTGGACAAAACATGTTGTGTGCTCCTGCGATTGCGGAGGATGGCACGATTTATTTCGGTAGCATTTATGGTAACCGTCTCTATGCTCTTTATCCCAATGGGACGGTGAAATGGACCTATCCAATTGGAGGGGAAATTCTCTCGTCACCGGCTATCGGCGATGATGGAACCATCTATATTGGCGGAGGGCAAAGCATTCATGCGGTTTACCCGAATGGCACCATGAAATGGAAATTTACGACCAACCATGTCGTCTACTCCTCCCCTGCGATAGGCACAGATGGGACTATCTACTGCGGCAGCCATGACACGTATCTGTATGCACTGTACCCAGAGAATGGTACCATGAAATGGCGGTATAAAACCGGTGATTGGGTCCGTGTTGGTCCGTGTATCGCTGATGACGGGACTATTTATGCGGTCTCATTTGATAAGCATCTTCACGCGGTGTATCCCAACGGGACCATGAAATGGAAAACCAATTTAGGTCAAGCGGGGACATCACCTACGATTGGATGGGATGGCACCATCTACTGCGGCTACCGTAATCTCCATGCTATTAACCCTGAGGATGGCTCGGTGAAATGGATCTATGATGCCCCCGGGACCATTGAGGGAGGGACACCTTGCCATTCCCTTGATGGTACTATCTATCTGGCAACATGGCAGGGTGGGAATCTTGTGGCGGTTAACCCGGATGGGACTGAGCAATGGCGGAGAAAAATCGGTTGGACAGATTCACCTCCGGCGATCGGTGCTGATGGAACCGTCTACGTCGGATCCGGTGAGCACAGGCGTTTACTTGCCTTTGGTGGTGGACCAGTGGAAGCTCATGCTAATGGCCCCTATACTGGTTACTACCAGGAACCTGTCACCTTCAACGGTGTGGCATATGGGGGTCTACCGCCCTATAACTACCATTGGGATTTTGGTGATGGTAACACTTCTAATGAGCAGAAGCCGTCACATAGTTATAGAACTGTGGGTATCTATGAGGCTGTCCTGACGGCTACAGATTCCAAGGGGAATCAGAGCTCAGATAACGCAACGGTAACAATCTGCTACCGGGCACCTGCTGTCTCGATCATAAGACCGAGCGGAGGCATCTACCTGTTCAATATCAAAATCTTAGACCTTGATAGTTTGTATGTTGTCCTAGGTCGTCGTATTACTATTGAGGTCAATGCGACTCAGTGGCCATTGGGTATCGACCGGGTGGAGTTTTATATTGATGGGGAGCTAAGGGAGACCGTTACTGTTCCACCATACAGATGGACATTGAAGGACTCTCTGCGATGGTGGGGAGAAAAAATCCTCTTAGAAGTAAAAGCTTATGGTAATGACGGGCAAAGCTCTGTTTCCCGTAGAACGATCTATCAGTCCGTGTTATTAAGTATTTTTGATGGACTTGGAGAATGGTAGTCAGAAGGCAGGGGATTTTTCCTGTGTATTCAGACACAGTAACTGAATCGATTGCTTCTTGGCAACTCACTCCGGGTGGTCCTCATGCGTCGATTACTTTAGTAGGAGGCGGTGCTCTTCCTAGCTTTGGGATCTACCGGTTTGATGCTGAGGTGAATCCTGACAGGAAATTTGAGGAGAGCGATTACAGCAACAATGGGCGTACATCCTGGCACATAGTATTCAGTGGCCATTGGTTTTGATTTTCCATAAACATTGTAGAAACTTGTAGACCAGGGTCCTGAATAGCAACACTAAAGACATCTGATAATGCTGAATAGATAGTTGACCCTGCTCGTCTATGTTAGAAGCTCAGTATGAAGGGAATCTACGGCATTGTCATCAATCCAGTCATCCATACTTCTCTGTAATAAGGATGTTTGATAACTGTCTGCTCCTCTGGTAGCCCTTATGTTTACCGTAGAATCCATACCCTCCCTTCTATCTCCCTTTTGTTTAGGATAAATAACGATATTTTGTGATAGGAGTAACGTAATCTATTTATATAGTGGTTTTGTTGGTATAAGAGTAGTTCCAGAATTTATGTAATTGGGGAAAGGAGGAATATATTTGAAACAAAGAGTTGTCGTATCCCATATTCGAAATAGTATTGTTGAAAATGCAAAAGTTCAACAGGTATATGGCTGGAGGGTTTTGCATGGGTAGGAGTGGTGTGGTTGTTGTCGTTGTTCTCTGTATTATTTGTGCTAGTAGTGCTGGTATGGTTTCACCTGGTGTTTCAACGGGACCTGATCAACGCATAGCTGGTGAGCAGACCACCCCACGGTATCATCTCCCCCAGCATATAGCAAATGATTCGTTCATCCCACCACGGGTTGACCCTGTTGATACAGTGGTACAACCCCATGTATCATCCCTTGATGAACCTACAGATATGATCTGGCCGATGCAAGGGTTTGACGCTACCCATACCGGAAGAAGCCCGTACACTACTGAAAAAAACTATCTGCAGGAGCTATGGAGATATAGCACAGCAACTTCTTTTTATGGTTCACCGGTTATCGATAACCAGGGGACAATCTATTTCTTTTCTTCAGATTTATATGCCATACATGGCAACGGGACAGTGAAATGGCGGTTTACTCCAAGTGGTGCGGCGAACTCTGCTCCTGCTGTTGATGATAACGGCATGATCTATTTCGGCACCGCTTATTCCAGCAGTCGTTTCTATGCCCTCCATCCCAACGGCACCCAAGCCTGGTCATTTAGGATCACAAATATCAAGGCATCACCGGTTATCAGCCCGGATGGGACTATTATCTTCCCTGATACCGAAGCAAAAAAACTCGTGGCTGTGCATCCCAACGGCACCATAAAATGGGAGTTTTCCACAAATCATTACATTTACTCCACACCCGCAGTCGGATTGGATGGCACCGTCTATGTTGGATCCCACGACCGGTATATCTACGCGATACATCCCAACGGGACTCTGAAATGGTCATATAAGACCGGAGGCTGGGTTCACGGTTCACCCTCCATTGCAGATGACGGCACGGTCTACTGTGGTTCTGGTG
>JAWOGM010000098.1:0-30072 GCA_046496795.1 Thermoplasmatota archaeon | reverse complement strand
TTCCAGGTTTTATTCCGTTATCTGGATCTCCTTTTTCAGGATCATAGACATATCCACAGACGGTACATACATATTTATCCATTTTTTTTTACCTCCTTTTTTTGTATTTTATCAATTTCTCCATTATATGTTGGTGCTGTTTTTGGTGAAATACCACCTTTTACAACATGATAATATTCATAGGTTAATACCTCTTCATCAGTTTGTTTATCAGCATTGATAACTTCACTGATAAAAATAGTATGTGTTCCAACTTCAAGAGTCTTAGTTAGCTTAGCCTCTAAAAAAGCGATACTATAATCAGTAATAATAGGAATGTTTGTTTGACCCATTGTATAGGTAACTGATTTAAATTTGTCAATATCTCTTCCTGATTTAAACCCAAATTGTCCAATAAATGTCATTGGTGTTTGTTTTGAAAGAACAGAAACAGTTATTGCTTTACTATGAGCAATATACTCGTGAGTTAAGTTTTCTTTATTTATACAGACAGCAATTGTTGGTGGTTCTGACGTTACTTGAAATAATGCGTTGACAATTTGTCCGTTATATTTTTCTTGTTTTTTTGAGCAGACAACATATAATCCATAGGAAAGCTTGTGTAATGATGTTTTATTTAACATTGTTGCCTCCCTGCTTTTGTAAACATTTTTTGCAAATACCTTTGAAATATCCATGTACTTCATCAACTTTATGACCTTGCTGCAGTATTTTTTTTTCATTTGGACAATCAATATCAATATCTAGTATTGCTCCACATTGAATACAGAGAAAGTGGTGATGTGTTTTGGTTTTTATATCATATCTTTGATCTGTTGTTGAAATAGAAATCGTTTGTATGACATGGTTTTTCTGAAGAGTATGAAGTGAATTATATACTGTTGTTTTTGAAAGTGAAGGATTTAAGTGCTTTAAATCATAATAAATTTGGTCTGCCGTTGGATGAGTTCGGTGATCATCTAAATATTTCATAATTGACAATCGTTGTGGTGTGATTTTTAGATGTTTTTCTTTGAGGATTTCAACATATTTGTTCAATTAGTTCACCGATTCTTTCATTATTTTCTATTTTGTAATTATTTCAATTTGATACTATATACATTTTGAATATTTAATATTTTCGAATTTTTTATGGTTAATATCTTTAATTTTTTAAGAAGTAAATAATCTAATAGAGATGTGTGAGATCACGAGCGGTATTTTTTTGATGGGAGAGGAGGAAAGGATGAAAATTTTAAAAAAATTTTACCCGCGTCCAGACATCTCTATCTTGTAATGATTTTTTATTTATAATCATTACAATTTAACATGTAATACAGCATACCTATATAAAACTTTCTAATCAACACAAAATATTCACAAAAAATTTAAAAAAAAACTATTCAAAATCAAATACTCAATAAAAAGATTCATCTATCTATCTGATTTTTAGTTTCTATATCATCAAAATATTTTTTACAAATCATTAATAATTCTGATTCCAATAAGATGACCAAATAATCTAACTTCTGTTTTAACTCTTCTGAAAGACATTGACTAAACAATACATCTTTGGGTTGAA
The DNA here is from genome assembly GCA_046496795.1 of Thermoplasmatota archaeon. GTDB lineage: Archaea > Thermoplasmatota > E2 > DHVEG-1 > DHVEG-1 > JAUWYM01. The sequence goes on along the minus strand of JAWOGM010000098.1, from coordinate 28,511 downwards.
TTGCAAAAATAAAAAAATATTTAGGAATTTCATGTAATTTTTTAGAAATAGAAATAATATTTAAAAAATCAGATTCATGAGTTGAAGAGCCAAAATTTAATTTTTTTGAACAAATCTCATCTAATGAAAACACTTTAAATTCACCAGGAACCCCCCCAAAATTCACTGCATCAATTAAAATGATACATTCAAACTTAGGAAAAACATGAAGAAGATTCATTCCCCCGGTACCACCATCAATATATTCAATATACTCAGGAAGTTTCTCACAAATAGATTGTAATCGCTCTAAAAGAACAATTCCAATACCATCGTCTCCCCTAAGAGGATTTCCAATGCCAATAACGCCAATTTTATTCATGATACGATTAAATAAAATTTACATCCAAATAATGCGTACTACAGGAAATACAAGGATCATATGCACGAACTAACATTTCAAGAATTAATTCAATTTCTTTTTCAGATTTATCAATAATTTGTGGAACTAAGGCCTCCATATCTTTTTGAATATTACCATGATTCTGATTAGTTGGAATTATACAATTAGCCTTGAGACAATTTCCCTTTTCATCAAGAGTATAATCATGCAGAAGTATTCCTCGAGGAACCTCTACAATTCCAACGCCTCGTCCCTTTTTAATTTTAACATCTACTGGTTTTTCATTTTTTATCCCTTGCTCAACAAGTTTATCAATCCACATAAGAGAGTCTTCAATATTATGAACAAACTCAACCAATTGAGCAATTGTATTCATAAAAGGATTGTAACATACTGCTTTAAGCCCAAACATATCTGCAATCTGCTTTGCAAGTGGATGTAGTTGTTTACTATTCAAATTAAATCTTGCCAAGGCACCAGCCATATATGCATCTCTATTATGCTTAGCATATTTAGCTGTAGATTGAGGGACAACATATTCTTGCATAATTTTATGATAGTTTTTATAATCCTTAAAAATACCAGTATCTGTTGATGCAATATCGCCATCATACAACGCATATTCTTTTTTAGAAGTAAGACCAATATATTCCGTTTCGCGTGAAAAATCAGGCAGTTTGTCTGCAACACTTAAAATCACATTTGCAACGTCTTTTGTAGGTTCAACAATACCAATAAGTTTCTCTTTAAGTGTGAGTAGCTCTTTTTCAGTTGGAACCTTTGAAAACCCACCAACGACAAGACGTATTGGATGAGTTGTTCGACCACAGAGTAAATCAGACATATAATTTGATACACGGTGAAGTTTTACAATCTTTAAAAGTGCATCCTGATGTTTTGATCCTGCAAGAGGAAAAACACTTCCAACACCTAAAAGATCAGGTGCAACAAGATAACCAATATGCAAAATATGACTCTGCATGTTTTCTGCATTAATAGCAAGATGGCGTAACATATCTGATTGCTCTGAAATCTTTACATCTAAAGCATCCTCTGTTGCCTTAAGACTTGCAAGTGAATGACCAATAGAACAAATACCACAAATACGGGACGTGATCGTCCGTAATTCATCATAATGTCTGCCTCGAAGCATAGCTTCAAAAAAACGAGGGGCTTCAGGGACTTGCCACTCTATTTTTTTAATCTCTCCTTTTTTAACATCAACAACAATATTACCATGCCCTTCAACACGAGTTACATGGTGAACATTAATATTCATATCTTTACTCATCTCGTTCAATCCTCCTTAGAATAATTATAAAGAGTACTACGTCGCTTCATTTCATCATAAGTTAGATCATATCTTTTCAATATATCAGTAATACATTCAACCTGTGGTTTTTTAAGAATTCCTCGGCATCCATCACAAGCAGAACCATTGGTAGGACATATTGCATTACATCCGGCACGAGTTATAGGACCTAAACAAAATTTTCCTAATTCAAAAAGACAAACATTTTCATTTTTCTTACATTCAATACAAACAGGATAATTAGGAATCTCAGGTTTTTTCCCTAACGCAAGCGATGTCAACACTTTTTTAATCTCATCAACAGTAGGAGGGCATCCACGAATATAATATTCAACAGGTACAACTTCATTTACTGCTTTTGTAGGATACACATCAAAAAATTCATTGTCTTTAATATCTGCATCACCATAAACCTCTTTTTTTACATTCTCTGAGCTCCACTGATTTCTTATTTTATTTACTCCACCAATACAGGCACAGGCTCCAAAGGCAACCATTACTTTTGCAAGACTTCTTATCTTTTTAATACGCTGTTCATCCATAGGTCGCATTATACTGCCTTCAATAACGGCGATATCATACGTATCAGAATGTTCCTTCATAACTTCTCTAAAACTAACGACATCAACAATGTTAATTAAATCAAGTACTTCTTCCTCAAGATTTGCAATCTGAAGTTGGCATCCTTCACAGCTGGCAAAATCAAAAAAAGCAACACGTGGTTTCATTTAAAACGCCTCCGGTAATTCTTTGATTTTTTCATAATTAAAAACAGGTCCTTCTTTACAACAATACACACCATTTATTTGACAATGCCCACATTTTCCAACACCACATTTCATACGGCGTTCCAAAGAAACCCAAATATTTTTGTCAGGGATACCTAAGGTTTGAAGACATTTAATTACAAATTTATACATAACAGGTGGACCAATAACAATAGCAATTGTATTTTTTGAATCATATGCATCCAATTTAATTTTTGAAAACAAATTAGTGATTAACCCAATATCTCCTTCCCAACATTCACCCTCAGGACATTGATCAACTGTTAGAGTACATTCAACCTCAGAACATTCCTTCCATTCATCAACTTCATTTGGAAATAACAGCTGAGATGGTTCTTTACAACCATGAAGAATAGTTACATTTTTGTATTTTTTTCGATTCTCAGGTTTTTTTACATATTGAATAAGTGATCTCATAGGAATTACACCAGTACCTCCTGAAGCTAAAAGGAGATTTTTTCCTTCAAAGGATTTCATGTCAAAACCAACGCCAAGAGGACCTCTGATACCAAGCTTCTGACCCTTTTTCATATTAACAAGTTTTTTACTAACATTTCCCACGTTTCGTACAACGATATCAAATCGTGGTGAATCATTGGGGGCAGAAGATATACCATAAGGAGCTTCGCCTATTCCAAAAACTGAGACTTCTACAAACTGCCCTGGATCATGGTTAAGTGGTTTTCCATCGTCAAGTTCTAATTCAAAAAATGTTTCATTTTCAGTTTGTTTTTCAACACGTTTAATGGTTGCACTACGAGGAACATGAATCACGCCTTCTTCTTGAATTTTTGAATCCTTTTTTATATAAAATTTATCGGGACTCTCTTCACCGCCAACAAGTAACAAATCATTAATTACATCACAAGGATCAGCAATATCAGGAAGACATGCAATACCACAACGCCCACAGCCAACACAGGCAACAAAGCCATATCTGGCGGGCAGGTAGTTTATTTTACGATAAAATCTATGACGATACCGCTCTTTTATATCATCACGAAACACCTCATTACCTGCAACCGCTGTAAAATCGCGTAACAAACATCCATCCCAAGTTCGGATTCTCTCTCCATTTTTAAGGTTCAAAGAAACAGTATCTTGTATATCATAACAATAACAAGTCGGACAAACCATGGTACAACTGCCACATTCCATACATTTACGTGATTTTTCTTGCCAGAGATCATTATTATAATTAGCCGATAACAGTTTAGGTAAATTCTGAATATTTTGCGAATTAATTTTCTTTATATATCTCTTTGAAGTTTTCTCACGTAGTTGATGAATCTGTTCAATATCTGATTTTTGTGCAATATCTGTCTTTGCATACATATCTAAAAGTTTTTCTCCTTTTTTACTACCAATAGCAATAACATATTTATCTGATATATCAGTGAGAAGAAGATCAAAACCCTTATCAGTTACATTTGTGTTCATGCTTTTTGCAAATGATCGAGGAGATACATTTAGTATATCAGAACCAATAATTAGCGTATTTTCACGTCTTTTTTTATAAAAATTATCTTCTTGAGAATCAAGATATACCTTATCAGTTTGTTCCAAAGCAATAATATCATAAGGATGCATACCGACAATAATTCTTTTTTTTTCAAAACTTTGTTTTTTAACATTAAAAGATTCATTTAAATCAAACTGCATAAGTTTTTCATATTGAGGAAGAAAATATTTTTTTGGTGGAAGGATAGTGACATCATAATCTAAACGAAGATCTGAAGCATCAAATAACTCATCAAAAACAAATTTATTTTCTTTAGCTTTAACACCAATTACTTCATATGAAGTATCAGCAATTAATGCATTTAAAAAAACATCAAAATCTTTTTTTGAAATAGTTTTCATTTTATTTTTTTCAGTCATTTATGTTCACCAAATAGCAGTTATAAATTTGGTAAAAAAAAGTTTTTTACCAGTGCTGTATCAAAGATGACTATAATAAGTTTACTTTATTTTTATTTATTTTAGTATATTATTATATTATATCAGTTATATGAGAAATTTAAAAAAACCAAAGATATAGATATCTATAAACAGGCAACAGAAAATAAATTATACGCCTCTTAGCATCTAATTATAAATTCACAAAACTATAGTATTTGATTTATCGGATTTGGTCCTAGTTTTTTTAAAACATCTACAAAATCAGTAACAACCTGTGCAAACTTTTGACCTTCAGATGCAGAGATATATTCAAAACGAACACGCTCCGCTTCTACACCTAAATCCACCAATAGTTTTTTTAATAGTTTAATTCTCCTATTCGTCTTGTAATTTCCTGATTGATAATGACAATCCCCTGGATGACACCCTGCAACAAGCACACCATCAGCACCTTTTTTCAGAGCTTCAAGAATAAAAACAGGATCAACTCTGCCAGAACACATCACACGTATACTTTTAATATTAGAAGGATATTTTATTCTACTTGTCCCTGCAAGATCAGCACCTGCATAGGAACACCAGTTACATAAAAATCCAATGATATTAGGTTCAAAGTCTTCAGCCATCTTTTATACCTCAATTCTTTAACTCATCTAATGTTAATTTAACAGCTTTTGGTACAGCCATCTTGATTTCTTTACTTAATTGTTCGCTAAATTCACAAGGAATATTTTTCATTAGTATTCCAATAATAATGATTTTTTTAGGAATATTTTTTTCCCCCATTTTTTTTGCCATATCAATAGCCTGCAATAAAGAGACATCATGAGGATTACATGAATGCATTGTATTAAAATCAGAAAGTTCAATACGCTTTACTTGTCCATGCATTACTTCATCTGATTTTACAGCATCAACAAGTATCGCTTTATCATACCCAAGCAGTAAATCAAGAAGATTCATTCCTCCAGTTATTGCTTCATCTATAGTGACATTTGAATCATTGATGTATTTTCTGATTTCATTAACCACATGTATGCCAACGCCATCATCTCCAAGAATTTGATTTCCAATGCCAAGAACTATTGTTTTCATTAACTACCTCATTATGCTGTTATATTACTTATTTTAATTGCTTTACCATCTACATTTTTTTATTTTATTATAGTTACCCTCCAGAGACAACAGGAGGTGATAATGTGACAATATCTCCATCAGCTAGCTGTTCATCATAGGTTGTATATACATTATTTTTTGAAACCATGATAAATTTTTTATCTTTTTCAACTTCAGGATAACGAGCGGCAAACTTATCAATTACATTCCAAATTGTATCATTGGGATTCATTGATAGTTCAAATTCTGATTTGCTAACTATTTCTTTATATCTACCGGTAAGTTTGACATATATTTTCATATACTAATTCCTTATTTTTTTAATCTGAATTTTTCCCACAGCTTTTACATTTTGGGTTTTTCTTAATCATGAGATGATCAAAATTTTGTTTCCAAATATCATAGATAATAAGACCACTTAAGGGTTTTCCCAGAAGTATTTTTATTGCTTCTGTGCACTGTATGCCTGCAGCAATCATTGGTAAATTACCCAGTACAGGTATTTGAGTATTCTGTGGAGTAACAGCATTTGAAAGACAATTAAAACAAGGCGTTTGTTTAGGAAGTATTCCCATAACCATTCCAACAGTGGAATAAACCCCTGCATATACCCAAGGGATGTTTTTCTTAAGAGAAATGGTATTGATTAAAAAACGTGTATCAATGTTATCGGTGGCATCAATGATGAGATCAATAGTTGTTATAAATGTTTCAATATTTTCTTTGGTAACACGTTTGTTATGAGCTTGAATCGATGTTTTTGAATTAATGTTTTGTAGCTTTTTTTTCAGAGTAGATGCTTTTGGTGCATCAATATCTTTTTCAGAAAACAGTGAGGTTCTATGAAGATTTGACTCGTCAACAAAATCATAGTCAACAACTATTATTTTTCCTATCCCCATTCTTGTCAAAATTTCTGAGCTTGAACTACCAAGTCCACCTCCTCCAATAATAAGAACTGTCTTATCCTGAAGAAGGAGTTGCCCCTTTGACCCAATTTCTGGAACAAGCGTTTGTCGGTGATATCGTTTTAAATCCATTAGAATCCCTATTACTATAAATTTTTTAAGTTTTAAAAAAATAAAAAGAGTATTTATATCTTTGCTGTTTGAAGAGACGTAGTAGTTTGATAGGTTCTTTTATGTTCTTAGCGGTTTAAAAGGTTAGATAAAAAACCTTTATTTTTAATCATTTGAAAAAAATTGAAATGATTAAACAAAGAAAAAGACGTGGACCCTGCGGTTGGCTCTGCCATAGCTGTTTGAACAACGTAATCTGTTTGTTTGTCAAATACTGAAGCGATGACAACAATATTATCTTGTGTTATATCACCATATCCAAAAAGACCGCCAAACCATGTTCGAGTAAATGTATAGGAATCACCAAGCGGGCGGATATTTGCTTTTGGAACGGCAAGACTGCTGTCAATAGGGATAGCTAACGCTGCGTAATGATAAGGATTACCATCATTATCATCCCAACGAGATTCTTTTTCAACAACATAGACCCGTAGATGACCTTTGTATTCTTCTGCTTCATTGTTATGTACAGTAACTGAAATTTTTAATGTTCCGGATCCTTTCCATTCAACAGAAACATCGATATCAATATCAGGGACAGGTCGTTGACCACATTGTTCTATCGCAGTTCGATAGGGTTGTTCATTGTTTTGTGCCCCACCAATGTTTTTATATCCTCCATCAAAATAGACATCAGGAACTCCAACGACATTTAACTCTCCTACTCTTTTTAGTATTCGAGGACTTGCATCTGCAACTAGTGAAACATAATAAAAATCATAATCCCCAGAATTATATATTGAATACAGTTGATTTGATGCGGGAGGACAGTAGGGACATGTTGTTGTTGTGACATACTCAGCAAAAACAGCATGAGTAAAATCTTCTGAAATTATTTGAGTTGATTGAATGGTTTTTTGATGATGTGCTGTGCTCAGTGCACCAGCCAGTGGCATAAGTAAAAATATACTTAATATTGCAATAATTACAATTTTTTTCATAGTAAACCCCGCAGTATATTATCAAACTGTTATTATTTAAAATTTACCTTTAGATATAAAAAATGTTGTTTGGTTTTATTGTTTTATTTCTTTTGCAGGGATTCCGGCATATGTTTTGTTTTTAGATAAAATTTGATTTTTCTTAACCAAAGCCGCTGCAGCTACAACAACATTATCTTCAATTACTGCCCCTGGCATAATTATTGCCCCAGCTCCGATTATACAATTATTTCCTATTGTTATTTTTTCTATTTGAAGGATTTGTTTTTCATAATTATGCATATGAGCATACAGTATTGCATATTCTCCAATCGTTGTATTATCTCCAACCTCAGTGACACAGGGATCTTTGATGACTCCGCCAATAAGGGTGTTCTCTCCAATTTTCATGCCTAATAAACGAAAATAGATATTTTTTAATCGCCCGACGGGCACCATTTCAAGTAATTTACGACATGGAGTATATAAAGAACAGACAACAACCCATCGAAACGAGTTTTTATCTTTTAAACTATATTCATAAGTACCAGGAGAATATTTAATATTGAATAGTTTAATAATTCCTCCTGAAATAACGAGTAAAGAGACAATAAAAAGAGCAATACCAATATACAATATGAATGGGAGAAGCAGCCAATGCCAGAGTTGATTAAAAGAAATAAAATAAATTAGAATTCTTGCTGAGACGACAAGAGGTATAAAACACAAAGAAAAAACAACAAAACAAATAAAGGAAACTAGTATTGATTTACCCGAGTGCGATGACTGCTTCTTTTTATCTTTTGATGACGCCATAGCATACTAATAGGAATATATCGTATTAAATTTATGTAAAAAAAAATGGAATTTATAGTTGTATCTTTTTATATTCATCATATGCCAGATCAATATAAAGGATATATTCGTTGAGATTTTGCGTTTGTTTGAGTTGATCTATAGCAGTTTTTTGATATAGTGTTGCGTTTTCAAAAAAGAGTTTGTTTTCATCTGTAAGATTCATACAAAGATATTTTTCGTATTGATGATACACAAGTTGTGTTTTTACAAATGCATACTCAACTCGTTCAGAATTGGAGAGTATATCACATTCACGAAACATCTGTGATTTACTACCTTGGTCACAATCATAATAATAGGGGTAAACATGATCAGTATCAATCCACATCCATCGTTCAAGTCCTTTCATTAAAGGATAAATATAATCATCTTTTGTATCCTGTTCATCTTGGATAAAACAGATACGGTTAATGATTTGGTTTTTTGTATCATAGGGTGTTTTACCATCAGTTGAATCTAATAAAACCCATCCATAGTCTAAAATATAATATTCGACAATGTAATGCATTTGCGTCCAAAACCCTTGATCCCGGTGAACAAGAAGAACACGTGCAGGAATGTTTTGTGATCGAAATAGTGCACATGCAAGATGGGATCGTCCCACGTTTTCACCATTGATAAGCAGAGTTGTACGTGCATCCTGTGAAAAGAAAACTCGAAAATTAAGTTGAATGAGAAATAAACCAAAACGATGATATTTAATAAAAGGAGCAACACGGTTGACATACCTGATCATATCGTTATTAATTCCTCGTAATTGTCTTGCTTTTAATCTAATAAGAATACTATTTTTTTGAACAACTTCAGATGCTGAAAGCCATTGTTTTGTTTCCTCAGGTAATTGTATTCTTAATGGAAAACGTTGTTTTTCAGGGATATCTGAGAAATCATGATTTTTTGTGAGAACATACACAGAGAAATGCAGTAGAACAGAGTGGTCTTTTAATATTGAACCGATATAAAAATGAAGTAATTTATTTAATCCATCCTCATCGTCTTGGATTTCGTAGTTTAAAATATCTGCAGTGGTATCCTCATATATCTGAATATAGATAGGTATTTGATACCCATAATCAGGTGGAAAGACAAACCAGAAATGAAAATTATCAACATTTTCTGTGGCGTTAAGATAGATATAGTGTTCACCTCGCAGCAGAGATATCTCTTTTTGATTTGAATCAACAGATAATACATCGGATCTGTGTTGTATTTCAGTTGTATTTAAATTGCTTAAATTCAAGGATTGCGCAGGAGTTGATACCAACAGTAAGATAACAAATACTATTGAAAAGAATAATTTTTTACCTACTGATTTATGAAATAGCATCAAACTGCTCCTATCTATTAATTATAGCTACTACAAATATATATAAATATTGTGTTACAAACCTGAGATATCAGATAAATTATGAATAATCAAAACAATAAGCATTAAATATTTGTGGTAAGAACTCAGTATTTGTATTTCAATTTATTTAATCGTTATAATATAATGTCTTTATGATGAAAATAAATCATTGCAGCAATTATGCAAACAATACAAAAAAGCAGTAATACAATATTTGCTGTAGCATCTATCTGACCCAATTTTAATGTATCATATGGTTTAAAATATCGTTGCAGAGAAACCAGTCCAAGAGCACCATAATCAGGTATCATATTGGCAATTGAATTAAAGATAAACATACCAATAAGAATAGCCATTGTTATAATGCTTGCTTTCATTTTTTCATTTATGATAACAGAGATTAATATTCCCAGAGCAATAATGCCAAAAAAATATGGGAGAGATAGAACATGGGTTAAAAAAAGATAGGAAAAATTTACTGTTTCACCAATACCTATAGTCACAAGAATTAGAATACCCATAGTAACAAAATTAATCATTAACACCATAGGAAGAAGACCAAGGAATTTTTCAACAACAATTTGTGCTTTTGATACAGGGTTAGACATAAGTATATCAATTGTTTTTGACTCAATTTCAGCAGATATTACAGATGCTGCAAGAAAGCCTAAAATAAGCCCAAGAATTAGCATCCAAAAGATTTGATACATTTCCATATTTAAAAAACCAATATAGCTTGCCATATCTTCAATACCTGGCAAAAACATAAATTGCTCCCAAGAACCTGATTCCTGCATTTCCTCAAGCATATCTACAAATGAGGGATACATCCCTGCAAACATGGCAAACATAGCAGAAAAAAGTAAAGTAATGATAACGCTTTGTTTCCAGAAATCTTTCATAGTTTGAAAAGCAATACGCAAGCGTACCACATCACGTACTCGTTGCAGAATTTTTTCTATAGTCATTGTTTTTCCTCCTCGCCATAATAATGCATGAAAATATCTTCTAAACTGAATTCTTGTATTTGCATATCAAGGATAGAATACTTTGAAATTTTCTTGATAATCTCATCAATATTATCGTGAGTAATACATTCAATCCAACCGTTTTTCACTTCAGCATTTAACTTCATTGCTAACTGTTCTGCAGGTTCTTTGATTTTCAATCGTAATTTTTTCCCTTTTTTAGCTTTTAAATCATCAATTCGTTCAAGAGCAGCAATTCGACCGTTTTGAATAATAGCTACTCTATCACAAATTTTTTCAACTTCACTAAGGATATGAGAAGAAAAAAACATGGTTTTTCCTTTTGCTTTTTCAGATTCTAAAAAATGATAAAATTTTTGTTGCAGCAACGGATCAAGACCACTTGTAGGTTCATCCATGATTACAATATCGGGCTCGTCCATAAATGCCTGAATGATGCCTAGTTTTTGTTTCATTCCACGAGAATATGTTTTAATCTTACGATTTAATGGCAATTCAAAGATTTTTTGTAATTCAGGTAACAATGATAAATTAGTATTTCGAAGGCTACTAAAATAATTCAGACATTGTAAGCCTGTCAAATGTTCATATAATGCTAATTCACCAGGGATATACCCAACTTTTTTTCGTATATCAACAATATGAGAAGCAATATTTAACCCACCTACAAATGCAGTTCCATTATCTGGTTTTAATAAACCAAGTAACGTACGAATAGTTGTTGTTTTACCAGCCCCATTTGGACCTAAAAATCCAAAAATTTCTCCTTTTTTAACGGTAAAGGATATTGAATCTACTGCCGTAACATCTTTATATTTTTTAGTAAGATTATGTACTTCAATGACGTTTTCAATTGTATTAGATTCAGAAGGAATCTCTTTTTTATCCACTGTTTTTATAGAACGATCATCAAATTGAAAAAATCCTTTCACACCGCATTGACTACAGATAACAATCTTTTTTTCACCGGGACTACCGGTTATCTCAACTAAATGCTTACATTTGGGACATTGAACAGTTTTATTCAGATTATCTGAAGCCATTATTATCTCTCCATTAAACAGTTTGATTACAAGTATTTTTTCATTCAACAATTACTTTGTAAGTATAAACATTTTTTTATTTAATTAATGGACTTTCAAAAAAATAAAAATTCAAAAAGAAAAAAATGAGGAAAAAAAAATTTCCTCAAAACAAAAAAATTTCGGGAGGCATTATTATTCTATTTCTGCAATATCGATAATCTCGACAACTGTGCCCCACATATAGATGCTGAAATGATCCTCTAATAGCTCAAGAGTGAACTGGACACGAAGACCATCCTCTTCAAATTCCTCAGGCAGGGTAAGTGGCAAATAATTTTCACTATCATCAGATACAATACCATAAAAACCTCCCTCTAACTCAAGATACTGGATAGTACCTGTTCCAACAATAAACCCATCATCTTGTTGTTCGTCATCTAACGGCGGCGGTACATCGTTTTGTGTTAATGCAACTGAAATTAGTGTTGTGGAAAGCACAACCGCGCTTATCACTAGCCCATATATTGCAAATTTTTTATTTCGGTTCATTTTTTTCACCATGAACCAGTATTGTCAAAAAAAATATATAAACAAATGGAAAACGTAAGGGAAAAACCAGACAACCTTTAATTTAATTCAGAAAAGACATTTCTTTCCCTCAAAAAATTATTATTTTTATTCAAATTAGTAAAATTCTATTTCTCTGTAAATAATAAAATGATAAAAAGAAAAAAATAAAGAGATGTACTCTTTTAGTTTATTAGCAGTTTTTGTAGTAATGGAAATGCATTAGGAAAGTACCGCTGCACTCTTGTAAAAAATTGTCTGAAAGCATTATTATACGAAAGTGGCATCGTTACTGATAATGGATCTGACCATTCACTTTCAGCGTCAAAATTGTTTTTTGCTTTCACTCGGATACTATAGGTTCCATCTTCTTCCCACATATGCAAAGCCGAGGCTTGAGCACCTGAAGCATACGGTCCAAGCCAATCACTAAAAGTCCCATCCCCCCAGTCCCAGAGATAAAACACCGGGTTTCCATTGGGCTCTATTGTTGAGGTGGAATACGTATAAGTAACACCTGATTTACCTTGTGTTGTACCTGTTGGCTTTTCTGGTTTTTCCGGTGCTTGGCTTTGTGAACTATATCCTATTACAGTTACTGCATCAACACCTGCTTCAACAACACTTCCTTGTCCAAGTAAATCAGATGCCTCAAATCTAACTTTTATCTGATCGTTTAGTGTAACAAAATCTCCAATCATAACCTCATAGACATACCATGCTTCCGGAAGCGGTGTTGCAGGACCGATTTCATGGGCAAGAACCCAGCTGGCACCATTATCGTTTGAGACATGAACCCTAAAATAATCATTGTTGGGGTTAGCCCCAAAGTTATTGGTATACCAGACTGCATAGGATATTTTTGCTCCATCAAACGCACTGAGATCAAAGGTTGGGGAAATAAGCCAGGTATACCCATCATCTACATCAGAATCCCCTGGTCTATTCCCTGTTAGATAACATTTTCCTGAGCCGTCGTAATCTGTTGGTGGATCTCCACGCACTCCACCTCCAACAGGCACACCACGTTCCCATGATCCATCAGTGAGACTATTGCAGTTTTCAACTGTCCAGCCTTTATCAGTCTCAAAATCATCAGCAAATATATTCTCCGCATAATAGGCAGAAACAGTAGAATAGGTTTCAGAAGGAGCTCCTCTTGGAGAATATGTGAATATTCCATTGTTATCTTTTGCAGAGAAATAATAGGAAATGGTGGTTAAATACGTCGTGGCTGGAAATGTGGCATCATAGACATTTTCCTCAATCTGATTCATTGGTGTTTGTTGCCATTCATTTCCTGTATTATAATAAAACATTCCTGTGCCCGGTTGAGGGGTACCAGAAAGAGGTTCAACAACGACCCGAACTGTTGTTCCGCCATCAGGAGATACAGTAAGAGGTAAGCCGTACGGGAAGGAAAACGAAATAAGATCAAGTGGTGGTGCAGGCATATTATGAGCGCCAAAACCTGCAGCTATCTCATTATAATGTGGTGTGCCATCATAGATATTTCCATTATCATCATCAAGTACAAGAAAATCAATAGTTATACTTGGATCAATTGATGTTCCAGTATGAAGGAGAATAGAGTTTATCGCAAGATTTGATATAATATCAAGATAGGTATCAGGGTTTGAAATAGATAATTCATTGCGTGTATCCCAGATACAACCACTTAAGACTTGGCCACAATAATGAATTCCTCCACTACAGGGGTATTGCATGGTGTTATCTCCTGTTCGTAGTGGTTCATTACAATTACCAAAGAAGCCATATCCAATACCAGGGTCATCTGTTATTAGCATGCCCATGGTATCGCTCATTCCTTCTCCATATTCTCCTTGTCCGCTACCACCCATATTGACTAAATGATGACCATATTCGTGGTGGATAACTGTAGACCAGGCAGTGTTTGGATACCCGCTGCCCGAAGAACAAAAATTAATCGATGAATAATCATACCAAGCGTTTCCAGGGCAATATCCTCCAACACGGTTGACATTAACCGGGAATTCGTTTTGTTGTAAGCCGGGATAGCTGGGATTATATTTCAACGCAAACTCACGAACTATATTTGACTGAAAATATCCATTTACTTCAGCGCGAATGTACTCATTGTTGTTTAAATCATTATGCATAAAATTTGCTGGTCCTGGTGGTGTCACCGTTATTGTAAGAAGGGCATCAGATCCTGCAAAGTTAAACACCCGGAACCACTGGCCCCACAGCCGAGATTCAACAGTAACAGGTGAAGATCCAGAGTGAGAAATTATAAAATTACCATCAGTATCAGTGTAGGCAATGGTGCTGCCGATGTTAACCCGAGCCCAGCGGATAGGTTCTGGTAGCTCATCTTCACAGAAATCAGCAGCTTTTCCCTGTGTTGCTTTTCCTTGTACATTTCCATAGACATCATTAAACAATATCATATTTTCCTGATAGAGTATATCTCCAGTTTCCGCCTCAGTTATAAACAGGTATTTTTCTGGTAAGTTCTCATTCTCTGGTATACCATTATCTGCAATAAAAGAATAAGCCAAGGCAGGTTCAACAATCATATCATCTATTCCTGCCCAAATCACAAGCTCTGGCTCTTCAAAATTGTTTAGAGTAGGTGCCACTTGTAGCGCACTAGTGACGCCGTGTAAATGGTTTAATACATCTTGGTTTAGTTCAAAAGTAAAATCTTGTAAATCTCGGATGTCAGATGAAACAAGAACAAGTGGATATCCTACCTCGTTTCTGGTCAGGAAAATAAGGCGAGAATTATAAACAGGAATATCATCAAGATAATGATTATAATAAACACCTGTAAATTTATAGGTTTGAGTATCTTGTTCATACATAATAGGTTGAACATGACTAAAGTTTAAGTCTTCAGCATTTACACCTAGGACATTAACATTATTTGTGATAAATGATTCAGCACTCTGAATTGGGCTTGAACCTTGGGAAAATGCTTCACCATAGATACGTTTAATTCGTCCTTCACGCTCATACGCATCAACTCGTGCATTAGTATTAGATAGCTGAATTGAGCTATATCCCTCATTTACAAAACTTTTACCGACAGATTGTAAATCAATATTTATAAGTGGAGCATCTAAAAGTTCATACACGATATAATTGTCATCTCGTAAAATCTCAGCAGCTAAACTTCTTATTTCAGTGTTTTGTGAAAATATAACAAGTATCTCATATTTTTTTAATCTAGTTTCAAGACAATCTGGACAAATAATATCTATTAAAGCGACAGGAAATGAACCTTCAATAGTACTAGTACAACATGAAATTTTACTATCATAATCATGAACATCTAAAAGAAGAGCATCATAACTTTCTTTTAACTGTTGAAATTCATTATACGTAAGTAAAAATTCAGATTTTAGATTGTTTTCTGTTGTTTTTTGACCTATGCTACTTACCCCTGGAATTGCAATGGAGATAACAATTGCCAAAACAAGACTCGTCTTTAAAATACTATAATATTTTGTATTATTTTTCATATATTCGCCCCTATAAAGTATTCACTCAAGTGATACTTTTATATTATATAGGAACTCTTTATTATATAACTTTTGTATAAAGTTATCAGAAAATCTGTATATTTAGAAGAAGACGAGAGTAAAAAGTATAGATTTAAACCAACTGTATTGTATTAGCAATTTTGACAATTAGCAAATAGAAATGATAAAAATAAATATATAATTTAATTAAATAAAAATTTCTAATTATTAAATTTTGGATGATAAGAAAATATCAGTTTATATCAAACTTTCAAAAATTATACAAATACGTATATGTTTATATATATTTTTTACCTTAAATTTTATATACAAGTTCACTTCATATATATACGATAAATATGTCTTGTACATATAAAGGAAATATTAAGTCTAATAAGTCTCATGTAACTATCTTTTTTTGTATTGGCCTTGTACTAATTCTACTAACTAATACTTTTTATTCAGGGCACTCTTCAGCTATTCAGGAAACATCAACCTCTCAATTAGCTTCAGTAAATAATACATATTTAACTAATTTTTCTAATGCAGAAATTACCTGTTTTAGTCATGGAACAACATCAACAACGATAGTGCCCTATGAGTCTGCAAGTTATTTCAAAGAATTATTTTCTTTATTAACAATAGCTAATGCCCAAAATCCTAACTCTAATGAGACGCAACAGTTAAAACAAGATATTCTAATTTTTGCTGAAGAACATGAATTATTTCCAAATGGAGTATCTACTGAAATATTGATAAATCAATTTGAAAACCATCAACAAATAAACAATCCCTTACTTTCAATTAGAGAAAAACATTTAATCTCTAATAGTGGTGTTGGCCGTGAATTTTTCTGCAATTTTGTATCTACTGGAGAGGGTAGCTCACTTCCAATTATTGTATTGCCACGTCTTATTCCTATTATTATGACACCGATTCCCCGCTTGTTTGTTGGATGGAAAACAGATTCCGGTATAACTAGTTGTGGTGGTCTTCTATCCCAGACCGGATTTTATGCTATTGGCCCACAACAGGGTTTAGCACTTGGGTTTTGGGGAATTGGTTTTAGTATTTTTCTACCACCAGTTCGAGCATATGGGATGTTTGGCTATGCATTATATGCCCAGACATCAGCTGAACATATTGAATATTATCCACCCAATAGCCCACCACAAATAACCCAAACAAGCCCTGTTGATAACCAAGAATATGTTTCCTTATCTCTCTCCAAACTTGAATTCCAACTCTATGACGCAGATAATGATTTGATGAGTTACAAGGTAACCACCGATCCCTACATTGGCTCAGGTGAGGAGGGGCTAAAACCAAATGGAATATATTCCATACCTATATCTGGACTTGAAAGTTTTACTACCTATACTTGGACTATACAAGTAACTGATGGAAAATCAACCACAGAAAAAACATTCACATTCACCACAGAACCCTTAGAACCACAAATAACAAAACCTATACCGGCTAATGGTGAAAAAGATGTACCAATGGACATAACACACCTTCAATTTACTCTCACAGACTATCAGGGAGATACGATGGATTATACTGTTGAGACTTCACCATTTATTGGCTCGTCTCAGGCCAATGGAGTTCATAATGGAACATATACCGTTGCGGTTAATGGTATTTCACATGGGATGACATATCGATGGTATGTCAATGCAACAGATGGAACTTATGATACATATAAGACCTTTATCTTTGAGACGGGATATCCTTCACAATACGACCCATTTGAATTTGGATGGCAGTACCGAAAACAAATCACAATTAACCATACCTTAGTTGCTGAGGATTGTGAACATTTTCCTGTACTCATAAGTACTACCGAGGTGGATTTGACCAAATGCAATATTGAGGGTAATGACCTTTTATTTATGGATGGTGCTGGTGTCGCAACTCGAATATTCCACGAGATAGAAACCTTTGATCAATCTTCAGGAAAACTTGTTGCTTTTGTCAATCTTCCCATGCTTTATTCACAGCAAGATAGTATACTCTATCTTTATTATGGCAACCCAAATTGCATCAATCAACAATACCCTGAAAAGGTTTGGGACTCAAATTTCAAAGCAGTTTGGCATCTACATCAATCTCCAATAGGAACAATATCTGATAGTACAATATTTTGGAATAACGCAACATCTCATGGTTCAATGGGATCATCAAATGTAGTCCAAGCAAAAGTTGGAAAAGGCCTATATTTTGATGGAATTGATGATTATCTATCATCGTCAGACTCTGCAAGTCTGAAACCATCAGAAGTCACAATCATATGCTGGATTAATGTAATCTCCTCAGTTACGGGCGGCAGATCAGTACTTGGAAAAGGATGTACTGATAAGTGGGGAAATAAAGATGCTGTATCCTATGGTATTAGTTATATTGATAATGAATTGGGGACAAATGCAGAGAAAGATGATAACACTCAAACAATAGCAAAATACTCTGCATCTCAAAATAGCTGGTATCATACAGCAATGACCTACAACAGTACTTCAAAAATTATCAAATACTATCAAGATGGTATGTTGAAAGATTCTGTTTTTCATGGACAATCATTACGCTATAATGGCCCTTGGGAGTTTATCTTTGCTGCTGGCCATAATGGTGTGGGATCTGGTATAAACTATTTTTATGAATGCATACTTGATGAGATATGGATAGTTAATAAACCCCTGACCGCAGGATGGATAGCAACAGTCTACGCTAATCAAAATGATCCTATGAATTTTCTCTCCTTTGGAATTGAAGAACAACCGGAATAGAAACTCTAGGATATAATAAATTATTATAAGGATAAACTCTAGAATCGAACCAGGCAGGGTTATCAAATTCATTTGGTATTTAATATAACGTCATATTCTATATTGCTTTTAAGAAACTACGCAAAAAATACTTAATTTAACGTAAGACTTGGATCTCCAAAGAGTTGCCATTGCTGTACCATTTTTATATCCATTTCGTCATGATTCCCTAAAAATCTATTGAGATACTGTGCAATAGCCTGCTGATGTAACTCTCCTACTCCGCGTATGTTTTCCTCTTGGTAAAGTTCAAAGAATCGTAATTCAAGCCATCCATCATATACTTCCAGGTAATCATTTATGCCATTGTTATCTGCATCATCTTTAGCATGTGTTCCAAGAGCTGTGTTAGCTATAGTTGCAATTGCACCACCACCTCTTTTACTTGTCAGCTTCCACGCCCAACAATATAATGCTCCATCAGTAAATATCGTTGTATCAAATTGTCCGTTAAAGCAACCTCCAATAACAGTCACAGGCAGTTTATATCCATTTCTAAGATAGTTCATATGCCGGTTTCTATACAGAGAGGTCATAACCCATGAATTAGGCATCCATTTCATAAGTGTGGGTGCCCATCCTTTGGAATCTGGTGGAAGAGGCGCTCCCCACCCTGAAACACTACCATGACCAGAGAAATAAGCAAAACCTGCACCTTGATTAAATGCTTTATTGATGTCTCTCACCGTTAAATCTCCTTTTTCGTCGACAAAAAGCTTAACAGGATTAAAACCAGACATGATTTCACTTGCAGCCTCCATTATAAGAACTCCTTCGGTCTCTTGGTTTTTATCAGGCCAATGATCACCGGCCACAAGCATTATATTTTTAAACCAGTCCCCGCCGCCTCTTGTCTCATAATTGATTATTTTGTTAACTACTGTTCTTACCTGAAACCTGTTTCTACAGGGAAGTCTACCTAGCCGTACATTTGGATATAAATCCATTTCATCAATGACTCCTCCATCATATTCTGCAAAAATACCGTTATCATTGGTATCCCAACATGAAAACTTCCCTTCTGAATCATAGATATCTGCAAAATATAAATCGCTGAGAAACTCTGGTTCGATATGCTCCTGAGTTCCCTCTCGAATGATGACATGACTGTATCGTACTGGAAGATTCCATCTAGAGGTTTGACTATCTCTTCCGCCTACTAAAAGAACATCTGTTACGCCATAGCTTTCAATTGCATCTTTAATAGAGTATTTTATTTGTTCTGCCTCATCTCTACCGGGGAAACTTCTATAGATTTCTTCTGTTGTTGTCAGTTTTGTTTTAATGTTGTTTTTTTCTTTATGTTGAATAAGTGGTTGAAGGTTTCTGGAAAATTTATTAGGAGCGATAATTAACAAATCAAAAATACTAATATCACTAAGTAAGGGTGTTTCGGGTTCTTCATATAAAACCATTAGTTCAACGTGATCGGTAAAAAGAATTTGTTTATCCGAGGGCAAATAGGTCACGGGATAAACTCTTATGTTTAAGATTGTTTTTTGTTCATTATCTGATAATCCTCCTCCAGTGTGATAAACTACAAAATCATGAGGATACATATTTGGGCTTTGGTATATATTTGGATCATCCTCAGTATTTTTTGAACAGGACCCATAGGATAATTTTGATGAAAGATTTATTACGTTAGGTGTTGAATAACTGTAATTAACTGAAAATATTTTTGTTCCAAAAGGAAAAGTAAATGTTGTTAGATTCACAGGAATAACAGGCCTTCCATCACCAGTACTATGAAAATCAGTTTCTTTTACATTTACGACTGTTAACCCTTGACGTGCGATACCTTCATATTCTACTAAAACCGGATCTGAAAAATTATATGATATCCTTAGAGCCTCAACTCCTTCTGGCAATATGAATATGTCCTCTGTTATATCAAGAGTTTCTGAACTTATTTGTTGATATAATACTATGACACCAATACCTGCTAAAATAATCATTAAAACGATAGCTATCGTAAAATTTTTAGTTAATTGCATCTTTTTCATAGTTTCACGATATCCTACTTAGATAATATAATATTATGTATATCTCTAATATATTTTACTATTACTATAATTATTTGAATTTTAATAAAAAAATTCTAGGGGTACCATGACTCGCATTTAATGAAAAAATCAAGAAAAAAATGTTGATGTTACACACGTTCTTTAATCAAAAATTATTAAAACAAATAAATTCTACTCTGAGCTATGACCTATCAGGTAATTTATTTTTCAAGAAAGGGCAATACAAAAAAAATTGCTCAGGCAATAGCTTCAGAATTAAAAGTCACCGCAGAAGATGTTAAACATGCAAAATTGCTAGAAGATACTTTTGTTTTTTTAGGCTCTGGATGTTACGGGGGAAAGCCTTCACAGAAAATAACACAATTTATTACCGATAACACGTTTGAATCTAGGGAGGTTGCCATATTTGGAACCTCCGGAAGTGGAGAGGGAAAAGAAGTCATAGAGATGGAAAACACTCTCACAAGTAAAAAAGCTCTCATAAAAGGGACATATTTTTGTAAGGGAAAGTTTTTATTTTCAAATAGAGGCAGACCTAACGACCAAGATGTTAAAGATGCGGAAAAATTTGCAAAACGCATGGTAAAATAGGAGTGTTTATCAAAAATTTTTTCTATATCATAGAATATGGTATTATTTCTATCGATAAAACGTTAAAAAGATATAATTTTTAAAAAAAATAAGAAAAAATGAGGAAAATCAATCTCCTCTATTGTCAGCAGGGAAAATACCCCGATAGATAAATATTTGTCTATTTGCTTATGGTGTTTTTAACTAGATAAGTATTTGGGATTGCGTGTTGTTGACCTTTTTTATCTTTAATTACTGTTGTATATCGAGTAACTTTTTCTACAACCCCAGCATATTCACCAACTTTAATAGTATCACCTTTTGTAACGATTTCATTGACTTGGATATATCCTGCCATATTTGCACTGATATCTTTCATGCCATAGGCAAAACCCGCTCCAAGACCTATCATTACTGAGCCAAACGCGATGGCAAATGCTATGTAGAGAATAGGAATCTCAAATCTGACTTGAGCTAGTGCCATTGTAATCACTAAAAACATGACTACAAACTTTACAGCATTAGCAATAAGTGATGGGAATGGAAGCTCATTTTCCTTGGACATAGCAAGTATTTTTTCAGAGAGCCAGCCTGCAAACCAGAGACCTATAAGTAATATGATAGCTGCGGCAAACAAATTCGGTATGTATAGTATAACCGTATTTATAAGAGTTGTAATCTGAGTAATATCAAGCACTGCAACGGCCATATTAATAAAAACAAGCATTACTGTAATGGTAATAAGAAAGTCAATAAATTTCATGATGATCCCTGGCTTTTTCAGCATTTTATCTACAGGGTCTATGAATTTTTTTGCACCTAACTCAGTGAGTAATTTATGCGTTATCTTTAAGATAATATCTACGACAATCAATCCGATAATTATCAGAATCATAGCAATGAGCAATCGCGGGAAATACAATATTACTGGATTAAGTACGGTTGTAAGAATATCTATTGTCAAGATATCCAGAGCGATTTGTACAAAGATTAATAATATCCATGCTTTAACAAGCATCAAGGCTATAGCTAATATTGAAAATCCGCCTTTATCAGACGATTTATCGGCTTTTTTTAACTTCTTTCCAATAGGTGTTTTGTCTAACCAGTTTTTAATCGCATTTACAACATAATCAGCAACAACTAATCCAATCAGGATGACAAAGAATGCAACAATTACATTGGGAAAGAACAAGATAATCGGTTGAATGAATTGAGTAAGTATTGCAATTTGTAGTATATCAACAGCTATGCCTACAAATATTAAAATAATCCAAACTTTAACAATCAGAGCTAAAATAGAAAAGAGAGAATACCCCATACTTGCAATCTGTTTATCTATAGGTTGTACTGTTTTCTGAAGACCTGATTTATCCAATATTTTCTTTAAAATATCTGCAACAACTGTTCCGATATACAGACCAATGACTACTAACAAAGCAGCGATTAAAGCTCTAGGAATTAAGAGTATGATAGGTTCCAAGAGATTTGTAATTGCATTTGCCTGAAGATACCCTATTCCCATCTGTAAAAAAATAAGAAAAATAAACCAAAAGACAAATATCGATACGAAATGAGAAACATTTTCAAATCCTATGCTTCTAAAATGTTGTTCTATTTTTACCCTTTTCATGGCTTTTTCAAAGCCAATTTTCTCGAGTATTTTTTTTACCAAACCTGCAATAAATTTTGATACCATATAACCAATTAGAAGTATAACAAGAAAAAAAATTAGCCCAGGAATTAAATTCCAAAATGATTCTTCTAATTGAACAAAAGGTTCTCCAAATCCACCTAGTTTCAAACCAGCATTATATAAGGCATCCGATATTGGTGATGTCATAACTTTTTTCCTCCCCAAAGATTACTCTTTTAACACGGCATAATAGTACTAATTGTATAATAAACTTTCTAAATCGCAATTTTTCTTGATTCATGACCTACCCTCCTTTGTTTTTTTGGTTTTCAGCTTGATGGTCTTTGATCCAGCACTTTAAATGCCACTCTGTTAAAACCAGCGGTGCGGTTGTGGTTCACATGGTTAGCAACTGTTAGATTTATCAATTTATTTTAAAAATTCCATTCAACAAAAAAAACAATTTTCTTTTTCCTTAATTATCTCTTTTGGAATAAAGCTGGTTATGTATTAAGCATCATCTAAGTTTTCTATAATTAAAAAATCTGCTGTTTGTCCATTATAAATAATCCGTTTAATATCTATCTTTACCGATATTTTTTTATTATCTCTAGTCAACAAAACGGTGTTATATGTTGAAACTTTATTTCCTTTTAACCTATCAAGATAAAAGTTATGAATAAGAGAAAGACCTTCAGGAGCTATAAAATTTATTAAATTATTCTGTAAATTTTTATCTGCGTCAAATCCAAATAAGTTAATAAATTCAGGTGATGCTTGTTTTAAAATACCTCTTTTTACAATAGCGCTACATCCTTTTAATTCATCAAGCATGGTAGGTTTTTTTTCTATTTCTTGATATTCTTTGTAATCTAATTGTAATTCATTATTTCTCCTATCTACTTCTACAGGCTTTTTTTTGTCTAATGTTGAAAAAAAATCACGCTGAAATAATCGTTCTTCATCAATTAAAATTCTTCTTCTTTCTTCAATTTCTGAATATAAATAATCTAATTTTTGCGACTTTTTTTCTAAACCAACCATCATGTCTTTTACTCTTTTAACCTCATCTTTTAGCATTGTCCTTAAACTAACCAAAGTTTCTTTATGAAGAGTTAATATTTCATTTATTTTTCCTGTCTGAATTTGTTTTTGAACGGTTGAAGATGGTTCAGATATAAAATCTGATTTTGAAACAATATGTTTGTCTTTTCTAGATGTTGGTAAGACTATCTCTTTTTCTCTAGTATATATATCATCAGGAAGTAGTAATGAAAGTTTTTGGTCCATCAAAGCAATTGCCAAAAAGCAACCAAATGCAATATAGTGAAGCATATAATTAGTACTCATCTCATTTGTTGCAATTCTTAATCCTAAACCGCTGAGGATAATTGATGTCGGTATGAATGAAAGTAGTATATTTTTTCTACTGATATTTAGATGAAGATAAATTTCAAAAAAAATTAAAATTAAACTTAAAAAAATCAATTGTAGTGGATTTATACCAGATAACATATATAGGGGAGCAAAGTCAAAGATAAATACGGGCTCGAACGCTGCGTTAAAGAAGAATATGAAAATAAATTTAACAAATGTATATATGCCTAAAAATACAAAAAAACTTAATGGAAAATACCATAAAACATAATTAAGTTTTTTCATAAATAGCACTCATTATTTTTCCAATATCTCTTTTTTTAATTACATATCGGGTTGCAAGTATTGCAAAAAGTATAGCTATTACATCTAAGAGATATGGTTCAATTTCTAATCTTGTTGGTCTATTAATTCCGGGAATAATTATGATATTTCCACTTCTTGATATATCATCAGAGCTATATTCCAGATCAATAGTTGCTGTAGAACCAGCTCTATCCATTGCCACCACCTTTAGTTTCGTAAACCATATGGATTGAAAAACAAATAACAATTCCAAATTACATTTTTCTTCGACTGTACTTCCATCTGAACTAGAATATGAACTTCTTTTTATATCTAGCAGATTTCCCTGTAGATTTTCACTGAATTCATTTATTGCTTCATAAGATGTTTTATCTGCGTATTGTCTAAAGGTAAATTTTGCTTTTTCTGTTTCAGACTCTTCTAAAATAACACTGATTGAAAGAATATCTTGCCAAGAATTATAATCTGAAACCGTAAGATACATTCTAATAAAATTGTCCTGTTGCACCAAACGGATAATACTATATTGTGGTGCAACATTTAAAACCCCAACACCTGCATTGCTTGCATTAGCGGTAAATGGGATAAATAAAATTAATAGAAATGAAAAAATTATTGCTAATGACAAAAATACTTTTGTTATCTTCATTTATGGATTTTACCTCCTTTTATGTTTAATCTGAGCTAAAATCATGTAAATGATGACAATCACAATGCAGAAAACAACAAAAATAGTTGAAATAGGGATATTTGATTCTTCTTTTTTTTCGGAAGTGGGAGGTCCTATAGAGATTTCAGTTGAATATGTTGATACTTTTCCATCTTCTTCCAAAGTATATGTTATTATGCCAAGCCTATTTTCTTTTAGAGCATGAATTCTAACAGTGACTTCATATTCTGAAGTATTTATCGAATTAATTAATAAAGGACTTCCTGTTTGATCTATACTTGTTATTTTTAAAATCTCGACATTTTCTTCATCAGCTTGAATATCTAGTTTTACATATCCTTCACCTGAAACATAAACAACTACATCTTTTATTTCGCCTTCATTCATCTCTATTTTATCTTGGTATTGAAAAACAATGTGAGATCCAGGTAGTTCTCTAATTAAATAATCGCTATGTCCTACATATATTTTTATATTAGCTGCATTCATTTCTATAGAAGGTGATAACGTAAATTCTGACGTTGTAATTATGAGTTCAGATGGGACTGTTCCAACAATTGATCCTTGAAATGTTAAAATACCTGGTCTCCATGCTTCTCCAAGTAAAGTCAAGTAATACCTTGTTGTATCTTTTGGTGACAAATTAACATTTGTAAAAGGCGATTGAATTGAGTTGTTATATGCTCCATAATCAATGTAGATTGTTAGGGGAATATTACCAACATTTGTGACAGTAAAATATTCATTTTCGTTATATATATTCTCTTTTGAAAACGGAGTAATATTAAAATTAATTGTATCGTAATGTGATCTTGAAAAGCCTGGTTTTGGTTTTTCTACAATAATAGTATCTGAATATATATTTGTTGAATCTTTATAAATCTCAAGAGTCCAATTTTCATAATAGTATGTATCATCTGGAAATGTATCTTTTATACCAATACAAAATAAAACAGAATTACCATTTTTTTGACATTGCTCCTCATTAATATATCTATAACCATCATATTCTTCTAAGTCAGTCCAAATTTTGGTATTATCATCATAACTAAATTCATAATAATTACTCTCATTTCTTTGTAATGTTGAGGGTATTTCCATTCCTTTATAAAATTTGATCTCTACAAGAGAATAATCTGAGTTTTCAAATGTTATGTCAAAGTGGTGCCATATCCCTGCAACAACAACTGGTCTATCAAAAAGTGTTTGTATTTGTTCCCCAACGATATTTATTTTTACTAAAACATTTTCCTCTGCACTGCTTATCAGAACAAAAGAAGACAGTATCATTATTAAGGATATAATTATTATCACAGCATAGTTTTTTTTACCCATCTCCACACCTTCACAGATTAAATTATAAATAAATCTAACCTTATTTTAATCCAATCAAATTTATTACAGTTTTTTTGTGTATTTTAGGAATTAATTCTTAGCTATTATTTTGGTTATAATTCTGTATTTAATCTATATCTAAGGGTTCCTTTGTAATCCCCTGGGAACTGTGCCAGAGGTATAGCGATTCTGTACTCTAAATCATTAGTTGTTTTGATTGTACCATTATTTTCTCCAGGTTGGTAACCTGGCAAACCATTACCCCAAATATACAGAGGGCCTGTTCCTGGAAACGGTGTTGCTAAGGAAATGTTTCCACCTCTTAGTGAAACCGTCGTATTTGACATATTAGCAGTTGGATGAGAAGTATGATTCAATTGATCTAAATCAACAGTTAGAGAGTAGTTATTATTTGATCTAGTTCGTATTGTTATATTGCTGTCTGCTATGGCGGTTGTTCCTGGGTTTCCTGTAATTGTAGGCCAGCCGACACTAACAATTTCAGTATAAGCATAAACACCGAATTCATCCACTGTTTCTCCAATAATGGGGTTATGATATGATTTATAGTTGTCTTGGTCTTCAGCGGTGATATTGAAATTCCATGATCGCAGATTATTAAATCCAGGTGTACTATCCCAACCTCCATCTCCCGGTGCATATCTAAATTGATAACCAGGGGTAAAAGCAAATGATAAGTTGTAACATTCAGTGTGTGCTGGACTTCCGTTAGGATCATATTCTTTTATTTCGTAGCAATCCTCAAGATTTAATATGACTTCTTCTGTTGGCCATTTTAAAGACCAAAACGCTGTACCTGTCGTATTTTCATATTGTAAAAACATGTTTATGTTTCCACCAAGTGTCTCATTGTAATATGAGGTTTCTGATCCATGGTCATACCATGCTGTTATATTGATGTACTGGATATCTGCCCAGCCCTGGTCGCTACTGATATTTACTATAAACCTATATTGCGCACTGTTATTCACATCTATCTGTTGATTGAGTTTTGACACCCAAGTTCCAGATTCATTGTATTGGAAGTCGTACCAGTTTATTCTAGGCTGAAGCTGGAGAACTGTTACATTTAATGTTGTTGAATTATCCCAACTTTCGCTAATATCTCCAGGATCTGCCTTACAAATATTAATAATTGGACCAATAAAAAATCCATTAGCAACTAACGAAATAATTAATAGAATAACCATTATTGCCGAGAGAAATACTCGCATTCCCATCCTTTCTTACCCCACCTATTTTTACTTGGAATATCCAAGTAAGTACAAATGAGAAACCAATTTACAGTTAATATAATTTTTGTTCTATTCCAATTTAATCTAAATAATTACATTTGTTTTATTTCTAGAAAAAATGTAAGCAATTTTCAATAGGTAGAATAGGTTCTTAAATATTTAATTAGAAAATTGTAAATTGATAGATTATAATGAAAATTCTTAAGTTTCAGTTGTTAGCTTGTATCGTATAGTTCCTCGGTAATCTCCAGGTATTTGTGCTAAGGGTATAGCAATTCTGTACTCCAAATCATTAGTAGTTTTAATTGTACCATTATTTTCTCCAGGTTGGTAGCCTGGCAAACCATTACCCCAAATATACAGAGGGCCTGTTCCCGGAAACGGCGTTGCTAAGGTAATGTTCCCACCTCTAAGTGAAACCGTCGTATTTGACAGATGCGCCGTTGGATGAGAAATATGATTCAATTGATCTAAATCAACAGAAAGAGAATAATTGCTATTTGACCTAGTAAGCACTGTAATATTACTATCAGCTACCGCAGTAGTCCCTGGGTTTCCTGTAATTGTAGGCCAGCCGACACTAACAATTTCAGTATAAGCATAAACACCGAATTCATCCACTGTTTCTCCAATAATGGGGTTATGATATGATTTATAGTTGTCTTGGTCTTCAGCGGTGATATTGAAATTCCATGATCGCAGATTATTAAATCC
>JAWOGM010000075.1:0-11458 GCA_046496795.1 Thermoplasmatota archaeon | reverse complement strand
AGGTGAAGAGAGATGGTTAGTTATAACCACCAATTAGTAGACTTGGATCACCAAGTAACGGCCATTGTTCAAGCATCTGCCGGTCAGTATTTTTTGTGTTTATATCAAATTCTAATGCATAATCAGTGATTGCTGCACTATGAACTGCTCCAGCATATTCTATTCCTTCTTGACCATAGTTGTAGAAAAAGCGAGGCAATAGCCAACCATTGAGTCCATTTGGATAGTTATAGCCTGGTAATCCCATGCCAAGGCCAGTGTTTCCAATAGCAATGATACTTCCACCATTGGGTCTGCTTACAAGCCACCAGCTGAAACATTTAGGCACCCATTCCATCTTATAAAAATCATAATCGAAATATTCTGATCCTTGATCGCGAAGTTCAATGAAGAAATTACGTAGACTGACATTAAACTGGCTATTATGACAACCACCGATAACCACAACAGGAAGCATGTTTCTATTTCTAAGTTTAGGATTAATATTTAATGGTTTGAAAAAATTATACATTTGAAGAATGACAATTTTTTCATCTTTCTGCCGAGGTGGATGAGTAACAAGAACTGAGGGGTTAGCATGCCCAGCCATATGAATAAAACCTGCTCCATTGTTAATAGCATCAACCACTACTTTTTGACCAGTGAGCGCACCAGTTGATGCCCAGAGACGTTGAAATGAAAAACCATCCATATAGCTTGCGGAAACATCGGTATATATCTCTCCCTCATATGCATCTGGTTCTCCTGCGTCTGGATAGGTATCTCCTGCGATAAGAAGCATATTTTTAAACCAGGAGTCATCTGCTCGTGTCTGTTCATAGTTGATAATCTTTCGAACTACGGTTCTAACTTCAAACAGGTTTCTACAGGCAAGTCTTCCAACAAATACATCAGGGATTCCATCAATAATATCTTTAGAAGTAGGCATATATTCTGCAAAGATGTCATTTTCATTTGAATCCCAGCATTCAAAAACAGTTCCATTCTCTTTATAGAGATCTGCATAATAAAGATCGCTATCAACACCATATTCAAAGGGAGAGCCAGCGTAATTGTTTGTTGTTCGAACAGGAATATACCATTGTTTTGTTTGTCCTATCTGACCGCCAACAAATAACACATAGGTAATATCATAATTATCAAATTCATCTTTGATGAATAGTTTAATATTTTCTGGATCATCACGACCCTGGGTGTATTCTGCATATATCTCTTCAACAGTGACAAGTTTAGTTGCCATGCCATGATCTTTTTTATGTGACACAAGTGGTTCCACTTCTTTAGCAAATTTGGACGGAGCTATAATAAGCAGATCGTATTCATCTTCACTTATTGTCTGAGCAGGAGCAGTTGGTTCTTTATATGTCACTGTTATCTCAATATTCTCATAGGAGACTAGTTCATTTTTTACTGGATTATATCGAACAGGATAACAGTTAAAGATGACAAACATTACATGACCTTGATCTTTATATCTTCCAGAAGCAATTCGATAGGTATATGTTTCTTCAGGATACAAGGCATCAGTTTCATATATCTCAGATGATTCTTGGAGTGGTTTTACATGATCCATTGAACCGATAATTGGTTCTGGCGCAGGATGGATCTTATTTGAGAGGATCTGTGTTGTTTCCCCTGAAAATTCTACAGAGGCATCAAGCACTGTTGAACCAACAGGTAAAATAAAATATTTTGTAACTCTTGGAAGAATAGGTTCATGATCATTTATCAGAAAAGATGTTGCCTCATCAAGCTCCACTGAGATATAGGTTTCAGATTCAATAATCATTGGAGCTGAAACAAAGATAGATTCTGTTTTTTGAACAGCAAGATTTGAGGTATGTCGTTCAAAAAGAGCACCAGCTTGTAGCCCGCTAAGGACTAATATCCCAACTAAAACTATTAGTATTACCTTCTTCATAATATTTCCCAACCTTATATTAATGTACTAGTTATATAAGTTTTTCTGATTCTATACTATATTCACACTATAGTATGGAATCACATTCTATATATACTTTTTTTAAATGAAATGTATCAGGTTTATGAAAAAAATATGTTTTATTTCTCAATTTTTCGTATTTTAAACTCAGCAACACCCGTGGGAATAATTTCGAGATCATCACCATCTTTAATATTATTAGCCAAAGCAAGCTGACTGGGTATGGTAATAACAAGGCTACTTCCTACAAGACGTGCTTTCCGAGTTAGAGGCATGTATCCCCTCCTAGCGATATAGGAAATGTATACTTAGATATATATATGTTTCTATTTTTTTTAATATATCTAAAAAAGAATATTTACCGACTGCTTATACATAATAAAACAATATGACTAATATCCCAAAAAAGTTATCAACAAAAATATGATACATGCCGCTGAGATGAATTGATTATGAAAATATTTATTGATACTGCAGATTTAGATGAAATTAAAGAACTTGCTTCCTGGGGAGTAATTGATGGAGTTACCACAAACCCGACACTATTAGCACAATGTGGACGTAGCTTTAACCAAATCATTGATGAAATCTTTGAGCTTGTTGATGGACCAATAAGTCTTGAAGTCATCAGTGAACAAGCAAAAGACATGGTGAACGAGGCAAAAAAAATCATTGAGAAAATACCCAAGCAATACCATAAAAATATTGCTATAAAAATACCAATGAATTCTGAAGGGCTCAAAGCAGTAAAACAATTAAGCAAGGAAAATATTAAAACAAATGTTACGCTGATTTTTTCTGCAAATCAAGCACTACTTGCAGCAAAAGCTGGTGCAACTTTTGTAAGCCCCTTTATCGGAAGACTGGATGATATCGGACAAAATGGGATGCAAGTCATTGAAGAAATAATGGACATTTTCACCCTATATGATATTCAAACAGAAGTCATTGTTGCAAGCATCCGTCATCCAATTCATGTCATAGATGCGGCACGACTTGGTGCAGATATTGCAACCATTCCACCAGGCGTTATTCGAAAAATGATAACCCATTCACTAACTGATGCCGGGATCAAAAAATTCCTCCAGGATTGGCAAAAAGTAAAACAATAGCTTTTTCCCGGATCAATACAAATACAACACTAAACCATATCATCAACAATTCCAAAAAGATTACATTCAAACATTGTTATGCTTGGTAAATTAAAAAAAAATGCATATTAAGAGAGATACTAGTGAATTGAGAGATGAATTTGATAAAATATTTAATAGCGGAAAAAATGTTATTGCCCAAACTGTGGAAGAAACATTTCTTTTGATGCGGAAATTTGTCTGTATTGCATGAAAAAATTTATGCAATATTAATTACTACTACATTAAAAAATAAACGTCAATAAAAACCAGACTACATAAATACTGCTGCTATTTTGTTATAAACTATCAAATTATTTCTCTTTTCTTAGTTGTTTGATAAAATAACCTATATGGTCAATATACTTACGTATTATTCCAGAATCTGTCGACTAATATTTCTATAGATTCCTTTATAAATTAACTTTTTTGTCTTTCGTACTTTCATTAATTTTTTTAAATCTCTTGTTTTTTCTTTGTTATCTCTATCTTCTTCATCCATTAACTATCACCTCCATTATAAACAAATATATCTTTTTTGTATTTGATAGCAATAAAACGCTTTTTTGTTTCTAAAATAATTTAAAAGAAATGACAGTTGAATGACAACATTATACTCAATATATCAATACAACTGGTTTCAGAAACATAAACGATTTCTAATTGCTTTTTAATTGTTTTACCTTTATTGCCTGGGGACCTCTTTCTGAATTTTCTGTCTCAAATTCAACAAGATCTCCATCATTAAGCCGTGTTCCTTCAGGTAGAGATGTTCTATGAACAAATACATCTTTTCCATCTTCGACTTCGATAAAACCAAATCCTTTCATTTCATTATACCACTTTACAGTTCCTTTCATATGTTTGTCACCTCCTCAGACAGTCTTGTCTGCAATGAGCGAAAAAGCAATGAATAAAAAATTCAAAAAATCGACAAAAAAACGAAATTGTGAAACTCTTATTTATACATCTTTTACATACTGATAGTAATCTCTCTACATAAATAGTTATCTATTGTGCTAAATTGAGGGATTAAAGAAAAATCTAAAAAAACTATTTTATAGCGTTATAGCTTACCAAATTCTTTTTTACGTTCTTTTGAATTTTTACCAGTTGCATCCAATAAAAACGTATTCCATTTCTTTATAATATTGTAATCTCCAGATACTTTTTTTGGTGGAACAATATCAATAAAAAGGGAATTTTTCTCCCGTTTAATAGAAATATCTCCCATTCCATCAACAGAAAATTCAATACCTTTATAGATATCACCGGTTGCACCAAAATAAGAAGAAATCAACTGTTCAATATCTGCAGTATGTCCTCTTTTTATTTTATATTCACGCATAATATCAGGTATTAAAAACAAATATAATAAATGTTTTCAAATACCCCAAAAACATGGCATTTCTCCTAATATCTATTTATATGCAGTATATCTTTTAATACTCTTTTTGGGACATGCAATACATCCTGCTCATCACGATAATATCGAACAGAGTCTTTCATATCCCCAGCAATCGAGATTTCAGCTTTATATCCCAAAGCAATAATAGAATCAATAGAAAACAAGGAAGGAATCTTAAGAATCTCTTGCACTTTCTCTCTGTTAATATTAAGGAGCATACAACTTCCTAACTCTTTTTCTTCTGCAGCAAGCATAATATTTTCCGCAGCAAGACCAACATCCCACTTATAATACTTATTTAAATCAGTTTTCACAAGGATGACAATATATGCAACAGGTCGCTCTGTTTCATCAGGAGCCCACGTTGGAGTTATATATCCTGCCCATCCCAACGTTTCAAAGATTTTTAGACAAATATCTCTATCAGTAATAACAACATATTCCAAAGGTTGAAGATTAGCAGCAGATGGTGCAAGACGAGCAGCATTTACCAACTGTTCCAATATCTCAATTTTGATAGGTGTTTGTTTAAATCTTCTAATTGAACGCCTCGAAAGAATTGCCTCATAGACTGGTTCGTTCATCTCATATACTCCTGCATTACTACCTATGTAAACAAACCCCTCACATAAGAATTTATTGTTCATTCATCAGTATATTATTTTCCAAAAGGAATCGACTGCTCATCATTTAGACACAATTGAAGAGATCACCGATAAAAAAGATTACAGACACTGCTATCACGTAATACTTTCATCACTCCCAATTCTAGTCTTTTAAATAAGTTACGCCATGTATTTTTTATTAAGCATTTTTCTAAGGGAGGAATATGTATTAACAGATATACACCTATCCAAACAAATCAAAGCAATAAAAAAAATAGACAAGTAACAAAAACAATCGTCAAAGCCGATATCATTGTACATTCAGGCATCCCTGAGTTGGATCAGATACTTGGTGGATTCAAAGCAGGTGAAATCACCTATGTTGATGGTAACAGTAGCTATATTTCACAGATTCCCAATCAACTCTGCGTCAACACCTACCGAACATTTAACAGCAACACGCTTTATCTTGATGCAGGAGTCTGTGTTGATCCTTACCGTATTGCAAAATATGCCCAGGCCATGGAGATAAACAGCAATGATATACTTAATCATGTTCAGATCAGTAGAGCATTTACTGTCTACCAACTCTCAACATTCATCTATCATATGCTAGAAAAAGCAATACAACGCTATGAGCCACGTACAGTAGTAATTGGAAAATTTCCATCTTTGTATCAAGACCCTGATGTTTCCGTAACTGAAGCACAGATCATCTTGAAAAATAATTTAAAGAAATTACGTGAGATAACGTCAAAATATAATCTGATTACAGTCCTAACTAACACACACCATCGGCTGTACTCAAACACAATGAGACAAAGCATACAATCATCTGCTCATGAAACAATAAAAATCAATGATATCAACTGCTGTACATATATTGATATACTGCATAAACAAACAGGGGCCACAATATATAACACCAAAAACGGTCAATCACATCTAGATATGTTTGGAGTAGTGAGGTAACATGGGGCGAACTGTTCCATCATTTCGAATGGTTATCCAAGGATTTGGTTGGGAGTGGAATGGATTTAAAAAAGCATTACGAGGTATGGATAAAACCGCATTTGATGCCATTATGGATCATGCACGACGACATGCAGAGGCAGGAACAAATATGCCTAATCCAAACCCATTTGAACCCATTGTAATGTCAATTCTGGTAGAACACGAAAAAGAAATTAGGAAACTACGAGACGATGCAAAGCGGATTCATTCTTGATTCCTATGTTGATCCTGCAACCAATTCGATGATTACATGGCTTATCGGAAAAGGAAAACCTAAAAAAATAATTGATGGCTTTCAACCGAGCTTCTACATCTATGCATCAACTCATCATCTCTCTAAAATTGCTGTATACCTCCAACAGATACCCCAAGTAAAGCAGATTAATTTCACCAAAAAAAAGATTACTCTAGGATCTGAAAAAAAATCTCTTGTTTTAGAAGTAATACCTTCAACTATCGCATCATTACCAACTATTGCAGCAATGATTGACAAATGGGGAAACTATCACACCTATGAGTTGTTTAATGTTGATATACGTATGTCAACACGATACCTCCAGAGTAAAAACGTGTTTTGTAATGCATATGTGAAATGGGAAGGCAAACAATTCATATGCAATGAGGATCAATGGGCACTTACCTATACTACTCCCCCCTTTACACATCTTTTTTTTGATATACACCAAAAAAAAGGCATTCAATCTCTGACTGATCCTATTGAATCAATCTCTATTAATGATATCACAATCAATACTGGAAATGAAACAGATACGATCCTTGAATCAATTCATCTGATTAATACCATTGATCCTGATATCATCTTCACAAAAAAAGGCGATAGTTTTGTCTTTCCTTATCTTTATCACCGCGCACGACATTGCAAGATAGATGCAGTGATTTCTCTTGGGCGAGAACATCATCAAAAAAAACACCCTTCAAAACAATCAAAATCCTATTTTAGCTATGGGAGAATTATTTACAGACCTGCGTTTTATACCTTAAATGGACGAGCGCATATCGATACCAAAAGCTCTTTTATGTTTGCTGAAAGTGGACTGCAGGGACTTATCGATATCTCACGATGTTCAAATATTCCTCTGCAGCTTCAATCACGTCTTGGACCAGGTACCGTGATTAGTCACATTCAAGTCAACAAAGCCATGGAGCAAGGATTTCTTATACCATGGAAAAAAAATATGCCTGAGCAATGTAAATCAGCTCGTCAGCTTCTCATCTCTGATAGAGGTGGATTGATTTTTAGCCCCCTTGTTGGTATACATGAACAGGTCATTGAGTTTGATTTTTGCTCGTTATATCCCAATATTATGCTTCGATTCAACATCAGTCCTGAGACCATGTTATGTAAATGTTGCCCCCACTCATCACATCGTGTACCTCAACTGGGATATCATATCTGTGAACAACGCAAAGGATTTATTCCAGAGGTACTCAAACCTATTCTCTACCGGCGGTTTTATTTTAAAGCACGATCAAAAAATAAAAACTATAATACTGAAGTATACAAAGAGATCCAACAGGCATGGAAATGGGTTCTTATTGTCTGTTTTGGATATACTGGTTATCGAAACGCTCGATATGGACGTATTGAATGCCATGAAGCCATTACCGCATTTGCCCGAGATATCCTTCTTAAAGCAAGTGATCTGGCACAGAACGCAGGATATGAGGTACTGCATGGCATTATTGATTCACTCTGGGTGAAACAAAAAAACAATACGATTAGCTCACATCGACTTTTGCGCGCTATTAGCAACAAAACAGGCATCTGCATGGATATGAAAGGGCGATATCATTGGATTGTGTTTCTGCCAAGTAAACAACATACCGTTGGCGCCTTAACTCGATATTATGGTTTATTTGAGACAGGAGAGCTAAAGGTCCGTGGTATTGAACTCCGTCAGCGAAACACGCCACCAATCCTTAAGCAACTACAAAACGATATGTTAGAACTATTCTCAGAGTGTTACACAGCAAAAGAAGTTCAAAACTGTATCCCAAAGTGTATTACAAAGATGATATATCATGCAACACGTGTTCTTACCGATTCTGTTGATCCAGTCCAATGCATGATTACAACTCACGTCTCAAAAGATATAACTGATTATAAAGTAAATAACTGCACAAAAGCAGCTTTACTTCAATTACGAGATAATAACATTGCTATATCTCCTGGTCAATCTCTTCAATATATTGTTACCAACCAACACTCAGATAGTTACAAAGATCGTGTCTGCATTGCTGATGCAATAACAAAGGATACAACAATTGACAAAGAATACTACCTCAAACAAATCTCACACTGTACAGAGAGTATTTTGAATCCTTTCGGCTTTAGAAGAGAAACATTTGACATACTACTTCAAAAATTAAAAAATAGGGAGGGGACCGATGCATCCATTTTACCGGGAATTCGAACTCGTCAAGCCTGTCTCTGATTTCTTTATCAAAAAAGGCTATACAATATTTCGTGAAATACGCATAGGTTTTTGCCGAGCAGATATTGTTGCAATAAAGGATAACTTGGTAACAGCTATAGAGTTAAAGCTTTCAGATAGAAAAAAAGCAGTGATACAAGCAAAAAACTATCAATATGGTGCTGATTTTGTGTATCTTGCATTCCCCTTATTAAAAATTCATGCTATTCTAAGAACATCAGAACACTTGTTAAAAAAAGAGGGTATTGGTTTGTTATCAATCCATGAAGAAGAATGTAGTGTTACTGAAATTATTAAAGCCAAACGGTCAGCTAAAAAATTTGCATCACTTACCATTAACGAAATCACGCAAAAAAAGAACCATAGCCATTCAAAGAAAAGAAGATATTAAAAGGTATACGTCTTTGTGATGATGCATGTGCTACCAGTACTCTATATATAGTAAACCAGAGCTGTTTGAAAAAAGATTTTCAGCAACGTTTAGTCAATCATTTTCACCACAGTATCATGTCACTGCTTTTTCTCAGCAAAAACTACCAGTCATAACAAATAATGACCCTTTTCATATACAACTATTTCACTGGGGTCTTATTCCCTTTTGGACTAAAGATATAAAACAAGCAAGAACAATTCAACAAAAAACAGCAAACGCTCGCGCTGAAACCATCTATGAAAAACCAGCGTTTCGACAGCCAGCCACAAAAAATCATTGTTTAATACTAGCTGATGGATTTTATGAATGGCATGAATACCATGGCAAGAAATACCCCTTTTATATTTACCTAAAATCCCGTGAACCATTTGCTTTTGCAGGAATATGGGATGAATGGAAAGATAAACAAACTCAACAGACTGTTTTCTCATTTTCAGTAATTACAACACCTGCAAATCCTTTACTAGAAAAAATTCATAATACAAAAAAACGTATGCCTGTTATATTACCTCCCAGAGAAGAACAGGTATGGATTTCCAACTCACTGTCAAAACAACAAGCACAGCAGCTTCTTGTTCCAATAGATGAACACCTTCTGCAATCACATACAATCAGTAGGTTGCTTACCTCAAAAACAAAAAAGAACAATGCTGAAATCATCAAACCATACAGCTATGATAACCTTACCATACTGTAAAAATCATCCTCAAAATCAATCCAATCAACTAAAATCCATTAGCATCAATCAATATAACTCTATCTTCGTGTAAAAACAAGGGGAGATATAGATATTTAATTTTTAAAAAATGTTGCGTAATATACTTTAATACCTTTTGATTATCATATGTTTAATGGCAAAAAAACCAAGGAAAATGAGGACATTTGCTCGAACAGCGACAAAATCACAAGAGAAAAAATTAATTGAAAACGCCAAACAGTTACGGAGAAATCCACTCGTTGTTATTCCAGAATGTACTGATAAGGTATCTCAAAAATATTTTTCTAAAGCAATAAAACGTATGCAAAAAGTGAACAGTTTTAAAGATGATTCGGAAAAATTAGAAAAATATGCAAATAAAAAAGGGGTAGAAGCAGCGCTTGCTGGAACACTACTCTTAGCTATATCTGAAAAAGCACCTTATTTGGGAGTTTTACAATTTCCAACAGGAGATATAACGTTTGCTCAACGAGGGAAAGCTGGTAAAGAAAAGCTTGTAGCGTTTCAACATTTTGATAATCCAGTGCTTAGAGTTCTAGGAATAAAAGATATTGTCTATAAAAAAAAATTGTATGTCTATTCATGGGATGAAGGATTTGTTTGTAGTGGAAAAACCCCACATCCACCTAAGCCATTTATTGATTTTATTACACAAAAACTTCATCTTGAGTGTAAGGATTATATCTGTATCTGTAAACATCTTGATAGGAAAAAAGTAAAAAATAAAAAGGTTTCAACAGAGCATTATCTAAGAATTTTTTGGAAATCAGCTAATCTTATTATTGGTCTATGTCATGACTGTGCAAAAACGACAAAAAATACGATGTTCACTTTATCAAAATATATGCTCATACCAGATTTATCTCATGATTTTGAAATCGATGTTATTGCAGAGGTGATCCGTCATAGCTATACAAATGATTCTGATAAAACCGAGTATATCACTGATTATCTCTCAGGAAATCTTACTGATAATGAACTTATCAATAAAAATATGAAACGTAGAAAAGATAAAATAACACAGTCTGATGAAAAGATCCTGGTATATAACGGAGTTTCGTATGGAGCAGATGTTAAAGGATTTGTTGATGTGTTGCATGCAAAAAGTTATGAAAAAGAAGCACTTGAATATATGCTCGAACGAAGTGATCAGCCCTTAGTGTTAACAGATTCAACTCCTAATAAAATTCTTGAACTATTTTGGAACACATATGGTCATGATTTTCTTCAATCAAAAATTGATGATAAAAAAATGGCTGAATCATTTTTTAAACTTGATGATACTCCTTCAAATATTTTAAAAGCAGTTGAGGAGTATAAAAATAGGCAGAATATCTTAGTGCAACTTCCACAATTTAGCACATTACCCCCTCTTGCATCTTATGCGGATATGGTTGCTCGTACTTATAGAACATTTGGGCAAAAAAAAGCTCTAATTGAAATAAAAAAACATCCTGATACGCCTAAAGGGAAATCAATTTCTTATGCTTTTTTACTTGCATTAGGAGAAGAAAAAGATGTTAAATGGAAATATTCTAAAGAAGAAATTGAATATGGTGAATATCTTAAATCCTATGCACAAAAACTTCTTGAGGTGCAACCAAAAAAATATGCAGAAACCCTTCAATCCTTATTAACTGCAAGTGGTTCAAACGAAAATATTTAAAAAAAAAGAAAAAAAGAGGGTTGTTTTTGTTGAATCTATCCTTTTATCTAAAGTAGATTTAAAAGTAAACTCAACAATGGAAACCG
>JAWOGM010000044.1:0-25690 GCA_046496795.1 Thermoplasmatota archaeon | reverse complement strand
AGAGCTGGCCGAGTATCTGCCGGTTCATACTGCTCTCGAAATCGGCCAGGGGATCACGATCATATCGAGACGATTCGCTCTTTTCTTCATGCGTGTTCTGGGCTTCGGCATTCTGAAGAAGCCATGAATGGTTCATGTAATTTCCGCCAAAAGCCGGATTCACCGGTTGATAAACGAAATCCTGCCCATTGTCAGAAAAACGCACATTAGAAGATTTAAGGCAGAAAGCACACCTATTAAATTGTCAATTGTTTGAAGAAGATTTTTCACCTCGTGAAATAGAGATTGTTGGATATTATCTTACTCGTATTGCATCAAGTTATTTGAGTTATTTTACTCACAAAGAATACGAAAAAACAATGAATACTAATGATGCTATTAAAAGTGATGGTAAAGAAGAATATATACATCTTTAACTGGAGATGATATTTCTTTATTTTTTTTCTTTTCACCCCTCCTCTTAATATATATATTAATTTTGATAATAATTGTACAATAAGGCTTTAAAACAAAGAAAAGAAACCTAATAGTAATGAAGATTATTGGTTTGCTCTCAACACAAGAGGAAGCTGAGGAAATACAATTTGTAGCAAAAATTTGTACTCTTCAGAAGCGAATTCATTATATCACCTATCTTGAAAAAATAAAAAATCCCATAAGAAAAAAAAATTAAATTTATCGTAAGATACTAAAATAATAAGCGGTATGTGACAAATAATGACCATTGTTATTATTTCTTCCAATACTGATCCCGCGAGTATTAATATAAAAAATCATCTTTTACAAGCAACACCCTGGCAGGAAGTCTCATCCTTTTGCTCAAATCCCGTGTTTCGGTTAACACAAATACCCTCTATTTATCTTGTGACTATAAATGATAATAAAATCTTTCATGAAAATATCGACAAAGAGATTCAAAAACATTTACATATTCATCCTAGTACCGCAATTTTTTTATCAAGGCATAGAAGTCAATCAGCTATTCCTTCTCTTTCCGTTCATCCAATTGGTAATTATGGGGATGCAGAATTTGGTGGAAAAAGCCAAACTCTTGTTTATGCTGAACCAATTTTTATGTCTAATTTGTTGAGAATCATTAAAAAAAATGTGCCCAGTTCACTTGATGATTATCAGATATGTTTTGAGGTGACTCATCATGGCCCGTATCTTGATATTCCGACGTTATTTGTTGAGATTGGTAGTACAGAGAAACAATGGAATGATCCTCATCTCGGAAAAATTATTGGGCAATCTATTTTAGAATTATTACAAACAACAAAACGTGAAAATAAAAAGTTTATGCCTATTGTTGTCGGTGTTGGTGGTGGACATTATGCTCCTCGTTTTACAGATGTTGTCTTTGAAAAAAATGTTGCGTTTGGTCATATGATTCCTAAATATCATATTAAACAAGGAAATATTGATATACAATTCTATAAAAATGCTTTGGAAAAAACACCAAACGTTCAGGGGGTATATATACATAAAAAATCATTTAAAAAATCTGAGGTATCCCAATTAAAGGAGTTATTTGGAAATTATGACATTGCTGTTTTATCAAGTAAAGAATTCTCAAATAGGTAATAACTCGTCTCCACCTATTTTTGTAATGGATAAATTGTTATAAAATCATTAAAAAAGACTGTTTTAAAATCAACTATTCTTCCATTTTTTACAGAGATGTTATCCTCTTTAAGTCTTCGTATTTTGTCTTCTATTCCCAAACCAAATCCACCAATTCGCCCATCAGAACATACGATCTTATAGCAGGGCATGGTATCAGCATCTGGATTTTTGTTCATAAAAGCCCCTACAGCCCGAGCATATTTTTTATTTCCAAGTGCTTCTGCTACTGCTCCATATGATGAGACCCTTGCTGGTGGTATCTGTCGAACAAGATAGTAGGTATATTCACGAAGGTTCATGGAAAACAATATAACAGTCACTGCAAATATTTTTCTATATAAGGCAATATTAGCGTGATGAATTCAATGAATACATTAAAATTTCTTGGTACTTCTGGAGCAAGGTTTGTTGTTATTCAACAACTTAGAAATTCAGGTGGATTATGGCTAAATATTGATGGGACAAATATTCTTATTGATCCTGGCCCAGGGTCTCTTGTGCGTTGTCTTGCAAGCAGACCAAAATTAAATCCCAGAATTCTTGATGGTATCATTCTTACGCATCGTCATCTTGATCATGCCAATGATGTCAATATTATGATTGAGGCTATGACCAATGGTGGATCAGACAAAAAAGGTAGTCTTTTTGCCCCTTCAGATGCCTTTGAAATTGACCCAATTATATTGCATTATATTCGAAACAATGTTAAAAAAATACAAACCCTGCGAGAAAAAAGAACGTATGCCATTGGTAATATTTCTTTTGAGACACCAATTCGACATGTTCATGATGTTGAAACATATGGATTAAATTTTATTGGAGAGAATTGTTCTCTTTCATTAATTTCAGATACACAATATTTTGAAGGAATTGAAGAGTTTTATCCTGGAGATATTTTAATTCTAAATGTTGTTTTATTCAAAGAAATTCCACAGATCAAACATCTTTCCTATCCTGATGTTAAAAAGATTTTAGAAAAACGAAAACCTAAACTTTGTATTTTAACGCATTTTGGGATGACAATGATTAAAAACAAACCCTGGGTTCTCGCTGAAAATTTATCAAAAAAATATGAATTGCCTGTTATTGCAGCTAGG
Source organism: Thermoplasmatota archaeon (assembly GCA_046496795.1). Classification (GTDB taxonomy): domain Archaea; phylum Thermoplasmatota; class E2; order DHVEG-1; family DHVEG-1; genus JAUWYM01. The sequence continues at coordinate 22,967 of JAWOGM010000044.1, read as the reverse complement.
GATGGGTTAACTGTTGATCTAAACAAGTATCATTAATTTCTTTATTAAAAAAAAATTTTATAACCATCTTTTTCTTTTAAAAAAAATCAACATTATTATCACTACGCCCGTCATTAATATCAAAGCAAAAGGATACCCGAAATACCATTCGAGTTCAGGCATGTTTAAAGGGCTAATATTTGGATCAAAATTCATACCATAGATTCCTGCTATAAAAGTCAAAGGAATAAATATTGCAGCGAAAATAGTTAAAACTTTCATTACTTCATTCATTTTATTGCTTATACTACTCATATAAATATCTAGCATGCCTGATATCATATCTCGAAATGTTTCAACAGTATCAATTATTTGTATAGTGTGATCATATAAATCTCTGAGAAATATATTTGTTTCTTTGTGTATAATTGCGGATTCTCCTTTCTGCAAATTATTAATTACTTCTCGTAATGGCCATACTGATTTACGTAAATAAATCATTTCACGTTTTAATGAATGAATTTTTTGAACGGTTTTAGATGTGGGATTATCAACTAATCCTTCTTCTACATTTTCAATTCTCTCACCGATTTTTTCAAGCATTAAAAAATAGTTATCGACAACGGCATCAATTAAGCAATACAGTAGATAATCTGATCCTTTCTTTCGTATTCTGCCTTTGCCATTTCGTAGTCGTTCACGAACACCATCAAAAACATCGCCAATGCTTTCTTGAAAAGAAATCACAAAGTTATGGCCAAGTACAAGACTTACTTGTTCATTGGTAAATTCAGCTTTCTTTTCATTATAATATATCATTTTTATAACAAAGAATATGTGGTTATCGTAATCTTCTACTTTGGGACGTTGATCGGTATTTAAAATGTCTTCTAAAATTAAGGAATGTATTTGGAATTGTTTGCCTATTTTTTCTATAATATTTATATCATGTAAACCATCAATATTTAACCAGGTTATTGTAGGCTCATCGGTAAACGGGAAGCAATTCTCTATTTTTTGAACTATTTTTTCTTGGTAATGTTCTTGGTTATACTCAATAATTGAAATACGAACTTTTTCTGTTTTCTTTTCTCCAATATGAATTAAAGAACCTGGAGGTAATCCTTTTTTTTGGGAGATTTTTTTATGAAATCTTGTCATCTACAGCATCCTTTTACCTTGATTTTTTTTATGAAAAGGTATGTGTGCTTATAATAGATTGATAGTATTTGAGATCTTTTATTTTTTGAGATATTGGTAGCCTATTTTTACAAATAGGTATGGTATTATAATCTTTTAGGTATACCTTACTATTTACCTAAAGGATATCGGTTTGGTACTATAGTAAGTAAAAAAGTAGATGATTAAATTGATTACAATTATATATTAATACAAGCTATTAATTTAGAATTTAAGATTGACATGCATAATCAAAAACTCACTGACCTTCTCACTGGAATTCCAAGATTATTGAGGATTCCCCTGGCAATTCTTGGAATGATTTGTGTACTCATTGGTGGTGTTATTGGTGGATTTGATTATTTAAATAAGGACCTTATACTTGCAATGATTGCAGTATTTTTTATCACATCAGGAAGTATGGCTTTAAATGATTATTTTGATAGAGATATTGATAAAAAAATTCATCCAGATCGGCCAATTCCCTCTGGAAAAATAACACCTTTGCAAGGTTTTGCAATTGGAATCTTTTTTTTCTGTATTAGTTTCATTCTATCATTTCTGATAAATCCATTATGTTTGCTGCTTGCAATAATCACTATCGATCTCCTTGTACTATACGAGACAATATTTAAAAATCAAGGATTAGTTGGAAACCTAGTCGTTGCATTCATCGTTGCAATATCATTTACCTTTGGTGGAGCATCGGTAGGAAGATCTGAGATGTCAATTTATTTCACCCTCCTTGCATTTTTTCTGATACTTGGTAGAGAGATACTCATGGACGTAACAGATGTTGAAGGTGATAGACTACATCGACATACATTACCTATGCAGATAGGGGGGAAAAATTCGACGTACCTTGGTTGCTTATTTCTATTTATATCTGTAATCTTTTTGTTTATGCCTGGTTTGGTAGGTATTTTTCCTCACTATTATTTGATACTTATATTGCCCGTGCAAGCAATACTTGTGTATTCAATAATCCTTTCATTGATTAAAACAGAGAATACTAGAAGATCAGCAGATATCCTGTTGATTACTTTTGCACTAGGTCTGCCAGTCTTTGTGTTCAGTATAATTATTTAGCCTATCAAAGATCCGCTTTTACACTGAGCACCTCAAATTAGGATTTTATCATAGTCAGCATCATTTTAAATTTTTCAATTGCGGTAACGGCATGCGGTTTATTTGCAGGCATTATAATCATATCGCCCTGTTTTACCATGTAATTTTTACCAGAAATGATAATCTCTGCTTTTCCCTCTAGGATATGGGCTAATGCGTCAAAAGGTGCGGTATGTTCACTAAGTTTTTGATTTTCATCAAATGCAAATAGTGTTATTGTACCTGAATCTTTATTTACTAGCATTCTACTCACAATAGAATCTTTTTGATATTCCATTAAATTCTTTGAGTTTAGAACCTTTTCTTTCATAATTTCACCTAAAATATCAGGTTGCAGGAACTTCTGCAACCAATTTTTTCATATCTTCATCAACATTGGTGTTTGGCATAATATTAAATTTCTCAACAAGTACAGTCAAAATATTTGGTGAGACAAAAGCAGGAAGAACTGGACCGAGTATAATGTTTTTTATACCAAGAGATAAAAGTGAAAGAAGAATTAATACTGCTTTTTGTTCATACCAAGCAATGTTAAAAGAAATAGGTAGCTCTTTAACACCTACTCCAAATTCTTCTGCAAGTTTCTGAGCAATAACCACAAGTGAATAGGAATCATTACATTGACCTGCATCAATTATCCGAGGGATTCCATCGATATCACCAAGATTAAGTTTGTTATATCTGTATTTTGCACAACCTGCTGTAAGAATTACAGTATCTTTTGGTAGTGCTTTGGCAAATTCTGTGTAATACTGTCGTTGTTTATGTCTACCATCACAACCGGCCATAACAATAAACCTCTTAATTTTTCCAGATTTCACGGCATCAATTATTTTATCTGCAACATCTAAAACTGATTTATGTGCAAAACCAATAGGAATTTCTCCATCTTCAAGTTTTTCAGGAGAAGAATTCTTTTTTGCATGTTTAATTATTTCTGAAAAATCCTTTGATTTTCCATTTTCCCTGTTAGGTATATGCTTCAATCCATCAAAACCAACGACACCAGTAGTATAAATCCTATCTTTGTAAGAATCTTTAGGTGGAACCAAACAATTCGTTGTCAATAAGATTGGTCCATTAAATTTGTCAAATTCCTCTTTTTGTAACCACCAAGAATTCCCATAGTTTCCTACAAAATTCTTATATTTTTTAAATTTTGGATACGCATTTGCTGGAAGCATCTCGCCATGGGTATACACGTCGACACCTGATCCCTGAGTTTGTTTAAGCAATTCCTCTAAATCCTTTAAATCATGACCGCTAATAAGAATCCCCGGGTTGTCTCTGACACCGATGTTTACATTAGTTGGTTCTGGGTTTCCATATGATGAAGTATTTGCTTTATCAAGCAACGCCATTGTTTTAATACCCATCTCACCACATTTCATATTAAGATCAACTAACTCATCAGCAGATAAATCCTTAGTTGTTGCAACTAATGCCTCTTGAATAAAATTTGAGATATCCTTATCTTTATAACCAAGAACATATGCATGATGATAATAGGCAGACATTCCTTTTACCCCAAAAGTAAGCATTTCCCTTAATGATCTGATATCTTCGTCATTTGTAGTAAGTATTCCAACTTGTTGAGATTTTTTAAAAATATCATCATCACTTTTAGGTTTCCATAGAACAGAACCATGTGTGCTATCTACTGAGTATTTTTTTCTAAGTTTATCTCTTAATTTTAGTGCTTGGTGAATTTTTTTTATAAAAAATTGCTTGTCAAAGTTTGCATTTGTTATTGTTGAAAACAATCCATCAATGATTAATTCATCAACTTCTTGATTATATTCTCCTGCTTCTCTTGATTGGGTATTACATATTGCTATTCCTTTTAACAAATATCGTAACATATCTTGTAAATCTGCAACTTCTCCTTTTTTCCCACATACACCTACAACGGTGCATCCTTTTCCTTTTGCTGTTTCTTCACATTGATAACAAAACATATTTTTATTCAACTCCTTTTTTAAATCCATTCATCTTTTAAAATTTTTCCTTTTATACTTACCACAATATTTTTCACAGGTATCTTTCTCTCAGATTTGTTAAGAGCCTGGTTTACTAAAAACAATAAACCACTACAGCATGGAACCTCCATAGTTATAACAGTCAATATGTTTATTTTTGAATCATCTATCAACATAGCAATTTTGTCAATATAAATATCTTTATTTGTATCAAGTTTGGGACAGGCAATAGCAAGGGCCTTATCTTTGAGAAATTCTTTTTGAAAATCCGCAAAAGCATAGGCTACACAATCTGCGGTAAGTATTACATCTTTTTTTTGAAAAAATGTAGCATTTGGGTTTACAAGATGAAGTTGTACAGGCCATTGATTGAGATGAGATGCTCTTTCTGCTGGTTCAGTACTATTTTTATATATATCTTCTGAAAAATCTCTCTCTTTAACACCAGGACAAGCACAGGTTGTTGGAGCAACATGTGTTTTTTCATCGAAATCCACATCAATTTTTTCTTCTTTTAAAACATTAAGTGCATCCTTGAGATAGTTTGTTTCTCCATGTTCTTTAAGATGGTTTAGATGAACAATTATTGTGTTTTTACCCGCTGGGATTATGTTTTCTTTCATTACTTTTCTTTCATCATATGGTTTTGCTTCACGTTCAATAGTTGTTATTGCTCCTCTTGGACAGGTTCCGATACACGCTCCCAGGCCATCACAAAAGATATCACTAATGAGTCTTGCTTTATTATCTATTATTTGTATTGCTCCTTCAGGACAGTTTGGTATGCATAGTCCACAACCGTTACATTTTTTTTCATCTATTTTTATGATTTTTCTTTTTATCATACCATATCACAAAGTATCTTTTTGATACAAAATATGTTATGTATACAAAGGTATTTATAGGTGATAGTTTCTAAATATATACCATGGATGATACCTGCACAGTTTATAAAACAATAGATTTTATATCAAAAAAATGGTCACTTTTAATCCTTCTTGAAATCTATAAAAGTCCTGAAGGGAAAAAAAGATACTCTGAAATAAAAAACAGTATTTCAGATATAACACCAAAAGTATTATCTGCAAGGCTAAAAGAATTAGAAAAAGAAGGACTAATAACCAAACATGTAGATGCTTCAAATTTTCCTGTTAAATCAGAATATCAGCTAACAAAAATAGGTATAGATTTCATTGGTATCATTAAAGATATTAAAAGTTGGGCTTTAAGATGGAGAATTAATAATAAAGTATGTGAACAATTAGACTGTAAAAATTGTATTCTATAATAAAAAATTAAAAACTGAAATTTTAAGATAATAAGATTTTAAAAAATGAAATTTACCTCTTACCCTTCTTTTATTTTTCAAAACGGAAATAAATCAACTAAACTAGAAATTCCTACGGACTTTAAATATGGGTCTGCAACCTCCAGCGAGTACTTACGAATGTAAAAAACGCAAACGAAAATAAATATTTCAAAGAATAAAATCTAATAGCATGATTATTAAAACACAATAATAAATAAACCATTATTCAGAACGAGGATTCCGGTAATAAATAGTTCAAGAATTCGCTTCAAAATCTTCTCTGCACTGACTTCATCATTGTTATCGTTTTTAATATCTCTAGTGGTTGTTATAAAAACTGTGAGAAAAGCCCTATCAGTAAATCAAGACCTATAAGAAGAAGTCCTGTGATCACAATGATAAGAAGAATCCATATGGCAAATTTGAGGAGATACCAGCCAATGATTGCGGCAATGATAACAACAATGCCCAGGATAATCAAAGACGGGTTAATAAAAAGTAATACATTCATAGCCATCAATTATTTAATTATTCTTGTTTATATAAGATAAGGGATGCTCCTTGACCGTTGGATAAGAGGAGACGATTAGATTCGGGAAATCTATAGTCAAGAGTAACACCGAAAGAACCAGAGAATATTGTTATCTTCTGATCTGAAAGCGTGTAATTAAAGGTACCAATCAAAGAAGCCATGTCAAAGGGTCCAGTACCAGATATGATTACCGTTTCATCGTCTGTAAATTCAAAGGTAGTTGCGCCATCCTCAGTTTCCCAAGTTCCTAAGAATCTTCTTTCCTCCTTAAGACATCCACTTATTCCTACTAGCAAGAGTAATAAGATTGTGCTTATTACAAATATCTTTATATTCATTTATTCACCTTTCTTTATGATTGTTCTCCTATCAAGGTTATTATCCCAAAAAGTATTAAATAACCTCCAATCAGATATCCAATAATTTCTGGGATGACAATGATCAGAATGCCAAATATTATTGCCATAAATGCAAGTAACACTCGATCAATCGAGAACATACATACTAATTTTTATCTCATTAAATAAAGATAACTTAATAATAGTTAAGATTTAGATTGATAATGAATTAGAGCTAAAAAAATTAGCGAGTTTCGTTCATGGCTTATTGAAAGATTTATAGAAAAACGATTATTCCATTTATTGTTTATAGCTTAAAAGCATATTAGTCCAACCATTTTTTTCTTGTCAATGGTTGGCACTTTCAGAACTACTGGTTAACAGTACCTCCAAATGCAAAAAAACGCCAAAGAATAACTACTAATTTTATAAATTCCTCTCTTCTAAAGTTTTATAAACACTACTATATTTTACTATTAATGACTAGGGGATAAGATTCATGAACTTCGTAAACCCCCGGGACGTTAGGCGCAATTTATGGAGAAAAAAATGGATATTAATATTAGTAAGTTAAACTCTAATACGGATGCTCCTATGGATTTATTACTTCTAGCAGATCCTTCTGAAAAATTAGTAAAAAGTTATCTCGATAAGGGAATATGCTATACTGCAGAAAGGGAAGGTAAAACTGTTGGAGTCGTTCTTATCATGGAAACAAAACCTAAAACTATAGAAGTTATGAACCTTGCAGTAAAAAAAGAATTTCAGAATAAAGGAATAGGCAAACAACTTCTTTTATTCGTTATTAATGAAATAAAAAAGGGTAATGTAAAAAAAATAGAAATTGGAACTGGAAATCCAGGAGTAATACAAATGTTATTGTATCAAAAATGTGGTTTTCGTATTGTTGAAATAGATTTTGACTTTTTCAGACGGAATTATCCAGATCGAATATATGCGAACGGTATAGAATGTCGCGATATGATAAGAATGAGAATCGACTTATAAAAAAGGTTACTTATACCGTTTTTCTCCATATCAATACTTATTTATACTTCCTTTCTATCCTGAAATTCTCTTATTTTAGAGCACCTTCGGAACTACTGCCTAAAAAGAAAGATTTATATAGAAGTGTTCGTATGCCGATTTTGTCTAAATAAACTAAAAGGAGGCAAATAATTATGATGACCAGTGGTCAACAACCAATTATAATCCTTAAAGAAGGAACACAAAGAGAAAAAGGAAAAGGCGCACAAATGAATAATATCATGGCAGCACGAGCCATATCAGACGCAGTAAAATCAACACTGGGTCCAAAAGGTATGGACAAAATGCTTGTCGATTCAATGGGAGATGCTACTGTCACAAACGATGGAGCAACCATATTAAAAGAAATCGATGTCGAGCATCCTGCAGCAAAAATGATAGTTGAAGTAGCAAAAGCCCAAGATGAAGAATGCGGCGATGGAACAACATCTGCGGTAATTCTTACTGGAGAACTACTCAAATATGCTGGCGAATTACTCGAACAAAACATCCATCCAACCGTAATCACCCATGGATATAAATTAGCATCAGAAAAAGCTATTGAAGTAATAAATAAACTAGCGATGCCAATTAAACCAACTGACAAAAAAACACTTAATCACATAGCAATGACTTCAATGTCAAGTAAAGGTGCAAGTTCCTCAAAAGAAATACTTGCTGATGTAGTAGTTGAGGCAGTCACTAGTGTTGCAGAAAAAACAGATGGAAAAGTCTATGTTGACATGGACAATATACAAATACAGAAAAAACATGGCGGTGTTATTGGAGAAACAAGCATTATCAAAGGAATCATTCTTGATAAAGAACGCGTACACGATGGAATGCCAAAACAAGTTAAAAACGCAAAAATCGCTTTAGTAAATGCAGCCCTTGAAGTTAAAAAAACTGAGGTTGATGCACGTATTCAAATCCAAGATCCAACCCAACTCCAAGCATTTCTTGATGAAGAAGAAGGCATGCTTCGAAAAATGGTAGAACAAGTTAAAAAAAGCGGAGCAAATGTATTAATCTGCCAGAAAGGAATAGATGATTTGGCACAACACTTCCTTGCAAAAGCTGGAATTTACTCTGTCCGAAGAGCAAAGAAAAGCGATATGGAAAAATTAGCGAAATCAACAGGAGCAACAACCGTTGCAAACCTCGAAGATTTATCCAAAAACGATCTAGGAATAGCAGGAAATGTCGAAGAAAAAAAGATCGGCGATGACAAAATGACATTTATCACTGATTGCAAAAACCCAAAAGCAGTATCAATTCTTATCAGAGGATCAACCGAACATGTCGTCGATGAATTAGATCGTGGACTGCATGATGCTCTCTTTGTTGTAAAAGTAGCATTAGAAGATGGAAAAATGACAGCTGGTGGAGGCGCTGCAGCCACATCAATATCTATGCAACTCAGAGAATATGCACCATCCATTGGTGGACGAGAACAAATGGCAATTGAAGCATTTGCAAACGCCATTGAAATTGTTCCAAAAACACTTGCAGAAAACGCAGGACTTGATCCAATTGATATCATGATTGAGATGCGCAGAGCCCACAAAAAAGGAAACAAATTTGCTGGCGTTGATGTAATGAATGGCAAAATCGGAGATATGTTCAAAAATAATGTCATCGAACCTCTTCGAGTCAGCGTTCAAGAAATACAGGCAGCCAACGAAGCAGCAACAATGATTCTGCGAATTGATGATGTTATCGCATCAAAGAGCGGTGGCGGCGGAGCTCCAGGCGGTATGCCACCCGGTGGAATGGGTGGTATGCCACCAGGCATGGGCGGAATGGATTACTAAGATCCATTTTTCTTTATTTTTTTTAATGGTAGGTAGTTACTCCTATGAGTGAAATATCAAACATTAAAAATAAAAAAACAATAAAAAGAAAAGAAAAAGAAACTACTGAAAAACATAAATTTGAAGAAAAAATATTAGAACTTGAACAACAATTAATTGAAAAAAACGATAAACTACTAAGAACATGTGCTGATCTACAAAATTATCAAAAAAGAACATTAAAGGAAATACAACAAAGAGAAGAAGAAATAAAAAATAAATATTTATCAGAATTAATTGAAATTAAAGAATTAATCATTAAAGCATACGAGGATAAAAATCCTAAGCAAGGGTTAAAACTCATCTTACAAAATCTTGATAGGTTCTTTGAAAAAGAACAAATCAGTTGTATTGAATGTGTGGGGAAATCATTTGATCATACTCTGCATCATGCTATTACAACAGTAGAAAAAAATGATTGTGAGAATAATACAATTATTGGGGAAATAAAAAAAGGATATCTTGTTAATGATAAGGTGTTGAGGCCTTCTCAGGTAATTGTAGTTAAAAATAAAGAAAAAAATGATAAGGTGGTTGAATAAAAATGAGTAAAATAATTGGAATTGATCTTGGAACAACTAACTCTGAGGTAGCATTTGTTGAAGGAGGTAAACCAAAGATTATTAAAAGTGCAGAAGGACAAACGTATTTTCCTTCTGTAGTTGCATTTTCAAAAGACGGTGAAATGCTTGTAGGAGAAGCTGCAAAACGTCAAGCTGTTACCAACCCTGAGGGAACAGTTTTACGAATTAAAAGGAAAATGGGTACTGGAGAAAAAATAAAAATTAAAGGGAAAAGCTATACTCCTGAGCAAATTTCAGCTTTTATTTTACAAAAAATCAAAAAAGATGCAGAAGATTTTATTGGAGAATCTATTAATGAAGCTGTTATTACTGTTCCTGCTTATTTTAATGATGATCAGCGACAAGCAACTATTGATGCTGGAAAAATTGCGGGTCTTAAAGTGAGACGTATCATCAATGAGCCTACTGCAGCATCGCTTGCTTATGGTCTTGACAAGAAAGGTGAGCATAAAATAGCGGTATATGATTTTGGTGGAGGAACATTTGATATTACTCTAATGGAAGTAGGAGAAGGTGTTTTTGAGGTTCTTTCAACAAATGGAGATACCCAGCTTGGCGGTTCTGATATGGATGAAGCCTTGGTTGATTACATTGCTGGAGAATTTAAAAAAGACCATGATATTGATCTACGGAAAGATCCAAAAACATATCAAAGGGTTTTAGAAGCTGCGGAAACAGCTAAAATGGAGTTGTCATCTACTCTTCAAACAGATATTAATTTACCATATATTACAGTTATCGATAATGAACCAAAACATCTGGAGATTAAGTTAACTCGTGCAAAATTTGAGGAAATCATTGGACCTATAGTCAATAAAACTGAAAAACCATGTAAACAAGCATTAAACGATGCTAAATTAAAATCATCTGATATTGATCATATTGTCTTAGTTGGTGGAACAACAAGGATTCCTCTTGTGATGAAAACAGTTGAGAAGATATTTGGTAAAAAACCAAAACGTGATGTAGACCCTATGGAATGTGTTGCAGCTGGAGCTGCAATTCAGGCTGGAGTTCTAGGAGGAGATATCGATAAAGATATTGTTTTACTTGATGTTACCCCTCTCACTCTTAGTATCGAGACATTAGGAGGTGTTGCAACTCCTTTAATTGAGCGTAATACAACCGTTCCTACAAAGAAAAGTAAGATTTTTTCAACAGCTGCAGATAATCAACCAAGTGTTGATATTAATGTATTACAAGGTGAGCGCCCGATGGCTACTGATAATAAAAGCCTTGGCAGATTCCATCTTGATGGTATCTTACCGGCACCTCGGGGTCTTCCTCAAATTGAGGTTACGTTTGATATTGATGCTGATGGCATTTTAAATGTTTCAGCAAAGGATCTTGGAACCGGAAAAGAACAATCAATACGAATCACTGGATCTACTAAGCTTTCTGATAGTGAAATTGAAAAAATGAAAAAAGATGCTGAGGAACATGCAGAAGAAGATAAAAAAAGAAAAGAAAAAATTGAAGTTCGCAATAATGCCGACTCATTAATTCATAGTACTCAAAAGGCTATAGATGAACTCAAAGATAAGATTTCTTCTGATGATAAAAAGAAAATTACTGCAGCTATTAAAGAATTACAAGAGGCGTTAACAGGTGATGATATCGATAATATAAAAGAAAAAACTGATTCCTTATCTAAAATATTTCAAAAAATTTCAACTGAGATCTATCAGAATATCGCTAAACAGCAACAGCAACAACAAGCAAGTGGTAATGAATCATGGCAGGGTAATCCATCTGATGACGATGGTACAATTAATGCAGATTATAAAATAAAAGATGATAAAGATAAAGAAAAGGATTAATTCTTTATATTGCTATTATCGTTTATTTTTTGGTTTTAATACCATGACATGGCAGTTAGCATTGTGAAGAACCTGTTCAGAGACACTACCAAGAATAAACCTCTCTACCCCTTTTTTTGAATGAGATGCCATAACAATTAGATCATTGTCTTGTGCATAGCGTATAATCTCTTCTGCGGGATCATCTCCAACAATTATTTCAGTATTTGTAGTAACATTGTTTTGATTTACTATTTTTTTATATTCATCAAGAACGTGTTCATGTTCTTTACGCAGACGGTCCTCAAGAGCTGCTGAAGCTATGAATTGACGAGAAGAATCAACAGATATAATAGATACATTAACTCCAAGTAATCCTGCGATATATGCTCCTTGTTCCACAGCTCTTTTTGATGCTAACGTCCGATCAACAGGGATTACTACTCTTTTGATGTTTTCCATTTTTTTCAACTCTCTCCATCTATTAATACGTATGATCGTGTTAATTAAAAAGTTTCTGGGTTTGTATGATAAAAAAATGGATAAGAGATGTACAGAACCTGGGTAATACTTGTACAACAACTCCTTTTAAATCCGAGAGATAAAAGAATATGTGAGGTGTATGAAAAAATGATGATTGTAGGACAAATATCATCCCCTGAGGAGGCTAAAGAAATCGAATTTATCGTTAAATCATTAGTGATCGGAAATAGAATGAGGATTATCGCTTCTAAAAATAAATAGAGGAGAGTAACATGTATCAAACAAAAACAAAAATTTGGATTTGGTATCAACATAGGAATTTTATCAAAGCTGTTTTTAATGAGTCAGATAATAGTCTTAGTATATACAATGAAGAGGATGAAATGATTCTTAAAAAAAGAAATATTTCATCTGAATTGTTAAAAAAAATTGAATACTTTTTTACCTCCAAAGGAGTGAAACGGTTGGATCAATCAAAAGAACCATTTTTCTATATCTAAGTGTTATAAAAAAAAGTTTTTTTTCTTAATCTTTCCATCGTGTTCTAACCCATGTATCAAAAAAACGTTTAATAATATCAGAGGTTGCTTTTGAAATATCGGTAACAGTAATTACCCCAACAACTTTGTCATCTTGAATTACTGGGAGTTTTTTAATATTATAAATTTTCATGAGTTCTAAAGCTTTCTCAATAGTATCCAAAGCATGGATTGTTTTTATATCTGAAGTCATAATTTTAGATATTGATGTTTTTTTAGGATCTTGGGATAGACATATTGTTCGTTCGATAATATCACGTTCAGTAACAATACCTTCGCAAAATTCTTTGTCTTTTATAATGAGGCATCCAACTTTCTTTTCTTTATAAAGCATGCATGCATCATGGATTGTTTTATCTTTTTGAATGGTGATAATCTTTTTTGTCATGATTTCTTTTACTAACATTTCTATCAACTAGATACTATGTAAACATCTATATTTACTATTTCAACCTATGCTAGAGTATCAAAACTATTAAAACAACGTTGTCTATTGATGATGTGATTATTGTGAAAATTAAACCAAGAAAAGAGATTTTTAATGATATTATTCGTGATTCAAAAAAGGATCAAAATGGCTGGATGGCTACTTTTGGAACAGATGAAAAAACCCTGTCTCATGATTGCTATATTTACCATAAAAAAAGTGGCTTATATCTTATAAAAGAGTACAACAAGAATCCATATCACATTAAAGGTGTTGGTTCTAAGATAGCCAGAAATATTGATGATGATATTGAACAGTTAATTCATAAAAAATATGGAGATTTTGGAATTATTCAAGGAAATATTCATAAAATCATTCAAAATATTAATAGAGGGATACATCCTGATAAAATTGTCTCTGAAGGATTAAAAGGCAATGATCTAGGAATAAAAATTCCAGTGAAAGGAAGAATGGCTCTTTCACCTGATGCTTATACCTATTTACATTCTAATTATAAAAGCAAACAAAAAAAGGTTGCTGAACGATTTGAAAAAATCATTTTTGAAGATGGTTTTTATAACTCATATGGGTAAATAATTAGCTGAGATATTTTTTTAACGTCTCATATGTAATCTGTTTCCTTTTTTCTGCGATATCGCTAAGCATTTTTTCTATAAGTTGATTTGCATATTTTTTACAGTTTCCACACATTTGAGTTCCATTTTTACATGATGTATAGATATCTTGTAATTCTTTGTCATCATCAATGAGATGATAAACAAATAATTCGTAAATCATACAATCCGTGGGATTACCGCCATGTTTTTTATGTTCTTCAAGTGTTACCGCTCCACCAGTTTTAGCATGCATTATTTTTTTTCTTGCCTGTTCTGCAGAATCTGAAAGAAAAATGGCACTTTCTGGTTTGGAGGATGACATTTTATCACCGGTTAATCCTGTGATAAATCGATGGAAGGTTGCTGATGGCTGTATAAATCCATAGCCGCCGAACTGTGGTTCAGTTTTTGCTAGATGTTCATCGATTTGTTGTATATCTTCTTTCTGCGCATCGTTGATATATATTGCTTTATATTGGGTGATGCGTTTTAGATTTGTAAACCCAAGGCGCCGTAAAATTTTCTCAGCATTATCAAGAAGTCTTTCGATAGTATTATCAATTTTTAAAAACACACCAATCTTATTGTCTTTGGTAACTATTACATTATATAATCGATGTGCTTGCGCAATATCTCGACTGAGGCGAATATGAGGATCTTGATCAACACCAACAGGTACTAAGGTAGGGCGAATTCCTCCAAATTTTTGCAGTTGAACATGTAGGATATCTCCCGTTTGAACTAAAGGTGAAAATATATGGGTCATATTTGTTGATTCAGTAAAACCGTAGGTGGCTAGCATCTGAGACCAGTTAATCTTTTTTCCTAGAAGAAATGCTAAATCTTTGACATTTTGATGTTTTGATTGAAAATAGATATGACATCTTTCTGGATTTAGACCAAGTGCTATATAATTTTTAATATATTCATCTATTGCTAGCTCTTCAGTTTCTTTTAGGCTATATCCTCTTGTTGCAAATGCTTCGATATCTGCCACGGCAATAAAGATTTCTGCTCCTAGTTGTTGATAATAGATTACTTCATCGATGACCATTTTATGTCCTAAATGCATCTTACCTGAAGGCATAAGACCTGTTAGAATAGCCCATGGTTTCTTATGGGTTATAGCATCATAAATGAGATCAAATCCTCGATGACCAAAGATGATGCCTCTCCGAAATAGTTTAGGGGGGTTAGGTAAAGTATTCCAGTGTTTTTCTGTAAATTCCTGTATACCAAATTCATCACGTAATCGCGTATAATCCTGATAGGTGGTAGAGCTCCACGGATCTATTTTCATAATAATCAATTCCTGAAATCCTGTTTTATTTCAAAAAGTTACCGTCTTATTCTTTAAATTTGAATTATTTTTGCCAGTTCAATCAAATAGTTTATATTGACCTTATACATACTATACATACTAGATAAATATATTTAGGGGAATTGTAAAACTATGACAAAATATTGTTCAATTTGTGGTCATGATCTTTGGCCAAATGACGAAGATGGACTGTGTCATCTTTGTAAGATGTCAATAATTTTTAATGAAGATATCTATCCTGATATTGACGATTTTGCTTGCTAAAATGTATACTTATCGATGAATTTTTTTTCTTTAATGAATCATAATTAATATAAGATAAATACTTGATTGGAATGCTGATTTGATAATGAAGGTAGAATTAGAAAAAATTTTGAAAAAACAGCGGTATTCCCTAGTTGGCAATCACTCAGGAGTAAAACTATGTCATTGGATGAGGCAAAGTCTTTTGTTTAATAGATATTGTTATAAACAATCTTTTTATGGAATTGAATCTCATCGTTGTTTACAAATGACTCCTGCCATAAATCAATGTACTCATATGTGTCTGTTTTGTTGGAGGTTTCAAAATTTCACCGAAAAAGAATTTGAAAAAGTTGATGATCCAGAGATTATATTAGAAAAAGCGATAGACTCCCAACGACTTTTATTGACAGGATTTAAAGGAGATTTTCGCTGTGATAGAAAAAAATGGCAGGAGGCCAACAATCCAAATATGATAGCGTGTTCTCTTTCTGGTGAACCAACTCTCTATCCAAAACTGGGTGATTTTTTTGAATTATGCCATCGTAAAAATATTACTACTTTTTTAGTAACCAACGGAACCACTCCTGACCTATTAGAGAAATTAGACACTTTGCCTACACAATTATACGTTTCAGTTGTAGCTCCAAATAAAGAAATATATCAGAAGCTTTGTTCACCATTAATCTCTGATGGTTGGGAAAAGATCCATCAAACATTGGAATTGCTCCCCTCTTTAGATACTCGAACTGTTATTCGACATACATTAATTCATGGGTGGAATATGGATGATAAATACATCAGAGAGTATGCCAAAATGGATGAAAAAGCAAACCCGTTATATATAGAACCAAAAGCATATGTCTTTGTAGGATATTCTCGAAAACGGATGAATCTTTCAAACATGCCTACTCACAAACAAGTATATCATTTTGGTGAGAATCTTGGTAAGATGATTGACTATAATGTAATCGATGAAAAAAAAGACTCAAGGGTTGTCCTGCTCTCAAGTAATACAAGAAAAAGTAAATTAAATTAATCGATATTGTTTTTTAAGCGTATTTACCACGTATTTTTCTTCTATCTACTTTCACACCGCTGGGAGATACTATCATTAAATTATTACCGATACCTGCAATATCTCCATCAATGTCATCAGCCATTTGTTTGAGCTCGTTTGTTATCCGCTTCAACATAACTTCTTCTTCAGAAATAGATGAAAAATCAAGAATTAAAATGTTTCCGCCATAGACATAATCAGATATTGCTTTTATATCCTCATAGCGTTGAATTTCACCTACAGCAACATGCATTTTTGCTGGAGCTTGTTTACTTACTTTTTCTTCTGTATATTTTTCTAGATCGATATATCCTTCTGTTAAACCTTGTTTTTTCTCACCAAATAACTTATTTGCTAAACCCATAATAACACGCTTCTCCTAATTTTAACCAATATAGTAAAATATATTTCGCTTTATAAACATTTACATTGGATGTGACAGATTATAAATTTTTTTAAACTTCTTTTTTTATTTTTTTTGCAAAATAGATTAAAGGTGTGTCGCATGCTGCAACAATTATTTTTAATATCATTGATGTTAGAAATATTTGTCCGATAATATCCCATGAAAATATACCAACAAAAGCGAGTAAAGCAAAAATTGTGTTATCTATCAATTGACTGGTGAATGTTGAAAGATTATTTCTCAACCATAGATATTTAGAATGATGCCTCTTTTTTAGTTTATCAAAAAACCATACATCATATGTTTGCGATATAAGATAGGCAATAATACTTGCAAATGCTATTCTTGGAAGAAAAGAAAAAATAGCAGTTAAATGTTCACTAAGAAAATCAGATTCATGAGGAATAAATTGGAGGGTTATCTGCATCACAATAGTTGTTGCAAATAAAACAAAAAAACCAATCCAAACTGCTTTCTGCGCATCTTTTTTTGAATGATTCTCATTTAATATATCCGTAACTAAAAATAATGAGGCATAGATGATATTTCCCAGGGCGGTAACCATTCCAAATATTTGTATTGTTTTCATCACTTGAATATTGGCAAGTATCACACTGACAGCTGTCCAAATAAATAGGCCTGTTTTTCCAAACAGTTTGTATGAAATAATGACCATTAATAAACATATTATGAGTAATCCAATCCAGAGTAGTTCATTAGTCATTGGAATACGAAGATATTTATTACGCTTAATATGTTTCCCTTTTTATGGGTAATTTAAACTTCGATGTTTTAGCTAATGAGGGGTACGCACGAGCCGGATGTTTAACTGTTAAACATGGTCGTATTCATACACCAGATCTCATGCCAGTTGCAACTAAGGGTACTGTCAAAGCATTAACGGTAGATGATTTACATGAGATGGGTGCTCAGATTCTTATTTGTAATACCTATCATCTTATGCTTCAACCAACTGTTGATATTATAGAAAATCTTGGTGGTCTGCATAAATTTATGAATTGGGATAAGCCATTAATGACTGATAGTGGCGGGTTTCAAGCGTTTTCACTGGGTCTTGGAAAAGAACATGCTGTTGGTAAAATGTTTTTTTCTGGGGAAGGTTTTAGTAAAAGTAAACCGATAGGAAAGTCAATTGCGTCGATTAGCGATAAAGGTATTAGATTCCGATCAATTTATGATAATTCACATCAATTATTAACTCCCCAAAAATCTATAAATATCCAGGAAAAATTGGGTTCGGATGTTATTTTAACACTTGACGAATGTACTTCACCTTTATCTGATAAAAACTATACTGCAAAAAGTCTGAAACGTACTCACCAATGGGCTTTGCAATGTTTACAAGCTCATAAAACAGACCAAGCACTCGCAGGTATCATTCAAGGTGGTCATTGGAAGGATCTTCGTCAGAAAAGTGCAGAATTTTTTGCTTCATTAGATTTTGATTGTTATGCAATTGGTGGTTCCCTTGGGAAATCAAAAACTCATATGCATAAAGTGTTAGAATGGGTTATGCCTTTTTTACCTGAAAATAAACCACGTCATCTTTTAGGTATTGGTGTTGTTGAAGATATTTTTGAATCTGTTGAGCGGGGTATTGATTTATTTGATTGTGTTTCACCAACAAGAATTGCACGAAGTGGTTTTGCCCATATAACTCCTCCAATTGGAACAAAGGATAATAAATTTCGGTTTAAATTACTGTCTAGGAAACACAGTATGGATAGTTTACCACTTGATCCAAATTGTGCATGCAAGGTCTGTAGGAATTATTCTCGTTCTTATATCTATCATTTGTTAAAATCCTCAGAAATTCTTGGTTTTATTCTTATTAGTTATCATAATCTCTTTTTTATGCTTGAATTGATGCAGAGAATTCGTAAGGCTATACATCAAGGTGAATTTAACAATTTAAAAACAGAATGGATGGGGTAGGTTACCGTTCGTGATAATATAATTATGTTTTAATTTCTTAATACTACCATATTGATAATATATTAGAAATAAAAACTTCTCAAATTAAAATTTATTAATATAAATATTTATTTATGTTATTATATCATCGAAACATTTAAAATGAGTTACTTCATTTAAAATATAAGGCGGAGGAAAAATATGAAAAAAATAATATCTGTAATATTGTGTATGCTGTTGTGCGTTACTGCTACGGCAATAACAGGGACCCAAATAAATGATGCAAATAATGAACCACAATTACAATCTCAAAATAATGTTCAAAGTAGGGATATATGGGATTTACAATTTCTCTATGACGTTGGTGGTATCTCCGGTTCGTTATATTTAGCAGGTAGTGTTTTTGACGGTGAATACTTCTATGCACCTGAATGGAATTCTGCAACTATCTATAAATTTGATAAAGATGGAAACTTCATTGAATCTTTTACCGTTCCCGGCGTTACAGGATTAAGAGACCTTACCTATGATGGTCAATATGTCTATGGAGGAAATGGAGCTGGTCTGTTTTTATGGCAGATGGATTTTACAACTCAAACACTGGTATCTACGCTTACATTTCCTGCAGCAGCTAGATCATGTGCCTATGATGCGGACAATGATGCATTTTGGATTAATGTCTGGTCCTCGGATCTTTTATTGGTAGATAGATCTGGAAATATTCTTGATACAATTCCTGGTCCAGAGAGTTTATATGGCTCTGCTTGGGATGGAATTTCTCAGGTAACAGGATATGATGGACCTTTCCTTTGGGTGTTTACTGGAACTTCAACAGGTATGGATGCAATCATAAAACAATACGATATTCCATCAAAATCATTAACTGGAATTCAACATAATGTAGCCCAAGAGTTAGGTGCAGCTATCGCTGGTGGATTATTCTTCACAACAGAGTATGAATCAGGCTATGCAACGTTAGGTGGAATAGCCCAGGGGGCCTCTCCAATTGATGATTATCTGTTTGGTTATGAGATTACAACGACAAACCCACCTCCTGAGACCCCTGATGCACCAAGTGGGCCAGATATGGGGTACATAAATATTGACTATGATTTTACTGCATGGACTACTCATCCTGATGGATTAGATATTTATTATTGGTTTGATTGGGACGATGGGACAAATAGTGGATGGCTTGGTCCTTATGCTTCTGGTGCATTGGTTACTGCAACACATGCTTGGACTGAAGCTGGAGTTTATAATGTCACTGTTAAAGCTAAATGTGCTGAATTTGATGTTGAAAGCGGTTGGTCACCAGCACATACTATCACAATTTATGACATACTACCAGCAGAACTAGAAATAACAAACCTATCTGGGGGTCTTTTTACTATCTCTGCAACCATTAAAAACATTGGGGGAATGACAGCACAAAATATTGATTGGAATATCTCTCTTGATGGAGGCTTCATTCTCTTAGGCAGAGAAACTACTGGTAGGCTAATGGCAATTGAGCCTGGTGATGAGCGTACGATCAAATCAGGTCCAATAATAGGCCTTGGAAAAACGATGGTAACGGTTACTGCAACTATACCTGCAAGCACAGCAACTGAACAACAAGAAGCAAGGGTCTTGCTGTTCTTCATAAGAATGTTGTCATAGTCTCTAAAGAATATAAACACCGATAAGATTATTTAATATATCTTATCTCTCTATTTTTTTTTATTTTTTGTTGGAAAAGAGCGTTAAAATATTATCAAAAAAGTTTTAAAGCATAATATTTCTAAATGAAATGGGCCTGCTGATAGGCACACAGTTTTACAGGAGTAAATCTTGGTATAACATTATAAATATTGTGCCGTTTTTATTTGCCTATGGAATTGAGTTATATAAAAGGGTATTTCTTTTTAAGTGCAGATGCAATGTTATCTTTGTATTCATAGTTAATATAGACTGCTTTTCCGTGCTTTGATGGTTTCTTGATTACAACGTTCTTTTTAATTAATTCATCAAGTTCTTCTTGCATTTGACCTTTGATATGACTTGGGAATCCTCAAACTAAATTGTCTAGTAGCATATGTCCTTTTCCAAAACATCTGTTTCTCCATAATTTGAATAATAGATCCACTTGTAACTCTGTAAAATCCATCTTGTTTTTGATATGGAAAATAGTAATATATGTATTATGTAAAATTTATTTACATAGTTGTTAAAAATTTTTATATACTTTGGGTGACATATGTAATTATAGGTGTATTGAATGTTCAAAGATATCTTTGGAAATAGCCCACAAACAAAAATACTCGATTTTCTTGCTGATCATCCTAATTATGATTATAATATTTCAGATATTTCTAAAAATTCAGATGTAAGTCGTCCAACTGTATACAAAATTATTGAAATATTTCTTAAAAAGAAACTGCTAGTAAAAACAAGAGAATCTGGAAATTCGTCTCTTTATAAACTAAACATGGAAAATAAACTTGTTCAAGTTATATTAAAATTTGATTTTGAATTAGCAGGGCAAATTGCTGAGATGGAATCAAAATCTTCTGTTAAAAAGTATGAACCAGTTCTAACTTCTTCTAAAGCAAAAGCAGTTACAACATAGCTTTTTATGACTGATGGGCCTGCTGAGACCACCACCTGGTCAACAGGAGTAATTCTGTTCGAAACTTTTACCCTTTTTTTCGGTTTTAAATCCACTGCGATGATCTCTTTCTCTTTTTTCTTTCTATTTTTGAAAAAGGATAAAAACATAAATTTGAAGGGAAGGGAGCGAACCCTCCCCTTGGTAGGCAGAGCGAACGAGGATGTATTAAAATAACTCGGTCGCCTGGCCGTCTGGAGCAACCACACTGCCAGACAGCGCATTTTATAGTTGATTTAACTTTAAATAACTTTTCGGTGCGCTGGGATTGAAGGCCAATAAAGGTCAAAATGTGGAAAATCTGAAAGGATGACCCGCAAAAATGACAGAAAACAAAAGGATATATTTAAAAGACGTAGAAGAAATGAACGAAATCGACCCTACTGAATTCCTATCAAATAGATTTACATGGGCATTTGTCTGCAGAGGCCACGTTGATGAAGTGGAAAAACTGAGAAAATATATGAAAGAACTGGGGATGCAACTGGTCTTCAACAAGGTTAGCACACACAAATTATTCATCAGCAACAACCCACCCAACAACAATGGGGGTAGGTACTGATGCAGGAAGACGTTTTATCAGTTAAGACAGTTGTCGAGGAAGCGTTGGCCTCAGATCCACGAGCGAGAGCCAATGACAAATGGCTATCCTTTCAAACCTTACGAAGGATGGGTTTCAAGGTCTATATCCCATTCGATGACATGGATGCCATGCCATCCTTCGAATCCATCAGCAGGGCCCGTAGAAAATTGCAATCAACTGGGAAATTTTTGGCACCAAAAGAGGTCAAAGAAGAGCGCCAAGACGAAGAAAAAAAGATGGAAAAAATCAATCGTTGGTGGCATTAAAATGCACAAGATTCAGTGCCACTGGGTACCGTTAACATTCTCAACGGGAGTGATCAAAAATTTTTTCCACTGGCCCGTTAACATACAGGTTAACTTATGTATGTACCTTACCCGTATTTTTGGGGTGATGGTCCATGGCTAAATATTTCGGCCTCAAGACCATCCATGCTGTCTACGAACGGCTTATACACCATTCTGGAAGTAGGATTCCAAGTCAGTGCTATGTGGCTGATTCTCTCCATATAAGTCGTAGTGCAGTATCCCAAATAACGAAGGCGTTGAAGAACGGCGGTTACATCACTTGTGCAGATGAAAATGCCAAGCCAAAAGCCTATTTTCCGACGAAAAAACCACTGAACATTAACAAACCATCAGATTTATTTGCTTCCAACAGGAGTAAAAGCACCTCCCCACTGGCCCCACGTAAACATTCACTGGCTACCAGTGACAACCTCCACATTTCAAAAGGCCAATTTGAGGCCAATATCATGTCAGAAAATCTTAACGATGGAGGGTGGAAAAGAACTAAGGGATTACGTGGCGAAGAGCGATGGACCAAGCAGGTATTATTAGAAAATATTGGTGCAGTCACTTTCATTAGACATAAGACAAAGAAAAAACACTGGCTCACGATATACACGCCCCCATTCACCTTTCCTGCAGAAAAATACGAAAATGTCTGGGGCCACAATGAAGAGATTGCTCGTGAGGCTTTAAACTGGTTCATGAAG
>JAWOGM010000022.1:0-2925 GCA_046496795.1 Thermoplasmatota archaeon | reverse complement strand
CACTCGATTAAGCTTATTTTCTTTTATTTTTTCAACTATTTTTTTCTGAGTATCCTGAGAACAAGTATACAGGTTCTGCTCAGCAAAGATAACATTATCTAACGTTTTAGCATATTCAACAACAGCTGGGACATCTACATATGCTCCAATGTTTATACCACAATGACAGATAAACACACCAATACGTGGTTCTTCATTAATTATTTCTTTTTCTTTTGGATATATTTTTTTTTCAATTAATTTGTTTCTTTCTTGTGAAATAATACTACTAGCTTTTGCTGCAGCACCAGATGCTTGCATCACTGTCTCAGGTATGTCTTTTGGACCTGCAAAAGATCCACATGCAAAAATACCAGGATGATTAGTCTCCACCGGTGTGAACTCATTTGTTTTACAAAAACCATATTCATCTAGTTTTACGCCAATTTTATCAGCTAGTTGTTTCACTCCCTTTTTTGGCATGAAACCAACAGATAAAACCACCATGTCAAATTCTTCTTCAAGTAACTTTCCTTCTTCAGTTTCATAGCGGATAAAGAGATTTTTTGATTGTTTATCTTCTCTAACATCTGCAACTCTACATCTAACAAAACGTACCCCATATTCATCTTTTGACCGGTTGTAATATGATTCAAAATCTTTTCCGAAGGTCCGCATATCCATATAAAAAATTGTTGGTTTTATACTTTTTACATGTTCTTTTGCAATAACTGCTTCTTTAATTGCGTAGGTACAACACACAGATGAACAATAATTATTTCCGCAGCCTCTATCTCGTGATCCTACACAATTTATCCACGCTATTTTTTCTGGTTGAGCTCCATCTGATCTTCTGAGCACATGTCCCTTATATGGACCAGAGGCTGATAAAACACGTTCAAATTCTATACTTGTAACAACATTTTCAAATCTACCATGTCCATATTCACTTTTTATATCAGATTCAAATTCATCAAAACCAGGGCATAGAATGATACTTCCAACGTCTAAGTTCATTATTTTTTCTTTATCATCATATTGTATTGCATCAGCTAAACAGAGATTTTCACATAATCCACATCCAATGCATTTATCTCTATCAATAGTATACGCAAGTGGAACAGCCTGCGGATAAGGAACATATATACATTTTCTATCAGAAAGCCCCTCGTTAAAAACACTAATAGCCTCTATTGGGCATTCTTGAGCGCAAACCCCGCAACCGGTACATTTTTCAGGATCGACATATCGAGCTTTTTTCTTGATTTTAACCTTGAAATTACCTGGTTTACCAGTAACATTTTCTATTTCTGAATACGTGATAAGCTCAATATTTGGATGACGGCCTACATCCACTAGTTTAGGCGCCATAATACACATTGAACAATCATTTGTTGGAAATGTTTTATCCAGCTGAGCCATAACCCCTCCAATTGCTGGAGCGGTATCAATAAGGTAAACCTTGAAACCAGCGTTAGCTAAATCAAGTGATGACTGCATTCCTGCAATTCCACCACCAACTACAAGAACTGCACCCACTTTTTTTGAAACAGGTTTTGTTTTCTGTTTCATTGTTCACCTCTTTTTTCTGATAAAACATACCGAGGATGATTATTTTTAAAATCTAAAAATGAAACCAACCCTGAGTTTTCCATTCCAGTGACATATATTGCAACATCTGATGTTGATAGTTTCAAATCTTTTGCCAGTGAAACAACAGTATAAGGTTTTTTATCCAACAAAGATAAAATTCTTTGTTTGTCATATTCTTTGTTAATGTTTATTTGTAATATTTCCTCTATTTCTTCTGCAGGTATTTTTTCAGAATAAACATTGCCTTTTTCCGTTAGCTCTCTTTGTTTTCCAACAAGCCAACGTAAACGTACTGATTCAACTATTTTTTCACCAATAAAAAGTTTATCTTGGAAGTTGTTATCCTGTTTTATTGGACCTATCCTTCTAATTGTATCAGTAAATTCAGATATCACTTCACTAAATCTTTTGCCTTCTGCAGCTGAAACCCAATCAAGGAGTAATCGATCTGAGTTGATACCAATTTTTTCAAGGGTTTTTTTTGTCATGTTCATTTTATTTTCAGCTTCATAATTTCCCGTTTGATAATGACAATCTCCTGGGTGACAACCTAAAACAGCTACTCCATCTATTCCCTTTTTTAAAGCATTAAGAACATGAACAGGGTCCACCCTTCCCGAACACATTACTCGGATTACTCTCATATTTGAAGGATATTGAAATCGTGAAACCCCAGCAAGATCCGCCCCGGCATATGCACACCAGTTACAGAGAAACCCTAACAGTTTTGGTTCAAATTTTATCATATGTTTATCCCCCATATGCATCGATCTGAGCAGCTATTTCTATATCTCTGAAATGAAGTAGTGATATTGCCTGTAGTGGACAGCTTGCGCCACAGATCCCGCAGCCTTTACAAGAGGCAGATATAACGTGGGCTTTTCTACCTCCTTCCTTTAATACGAGTTCAATTGCATTAGATGGACAAAGTGAAACACAAAGTCCGCATCCGATACATTTTGTTTCATCAATAGTCGATACTCTTGGTTCGATTTCTAACTGTTCTTTTGATAGAATCTTTGTAGCTCTTGAAACAGCAGCATATGATTGAGAAAGTGTTTCCTCTATTGTTTTTGGGAAATGAGCCATTCCTGCTAAAAATATTCCATCTGTTGCAAAATCAACAGGTCGAAGCTTCACATGTGCTTCTAAAAAGAACCCATCCTCATTTAATGGTACTTTTAACAGTTTAGCAAGCTCTTCATTTTCTTTTCTGGGTATAATCGCGGGGCTTAGAACAATAGTATCTGCATGAAGGATGAGCTTTTCATTAAGAATGATATCTCGTATTACTACTTCAAGGTCTTCTTTTCCTTTTTTAACGATTGGTTTTTCCTCAGGATTATATCTAAT
>JAWOGM010000085.1:0-2514 GCA_046496795.1 Thermoplasmatota archaeon | reverse complement strand
GTTTTTGTTAGTGCTGAATCCTTACTAATAGAGAGCATGGGCCAAGTAGGTTTTAAGGGAAAATCAAATCAGTCCACTGCTAGGAGTACTGTCCATCTTGAATTGGATTATAATTCTAGTGCAACAGTTTGTTCTTGTAACAATTATAACGGTACTAATGCAACAAATTATACTTGGCAAAGGTATTATTGGAGCGGATGGGATGATTGCTCAAATATAGGTTATTGGGTTATAAATACTACTATGCCTGAAAATAAGACAAGTGAGGAAAAATATGTGCGTTGCATTATAAATCATACAAATGATGTTGCGATACTCGTGAATGATAGTATTACTTATAGTCCTCTTGGTGAAGGTCTTGATACTACGCCTCCTTCTGATTTTGAATTGATTGGTCTTGGGAATTATGTTTCTTTGAAAAATGATACTTTGATTGATTTCAATTGGACTATATCTGAGGATTTTGAATCAGATTATCTTGGAATACCAATAATATACAGTTTTAGGATTTTATATGATAATGTTTCTGTTACTGATTGGGTTGCTCTTGGAACTCAAAATTTTGTTAAACGTAAAGTTGGAGATATTATTGTGAACGATTCTTTTTCTTTTATCCATGAAGATGCTGTTACATTTCAGGTAAGGGCTGAAAATTCTGCAGGATTATTCACTATTGTTGAGAAAAATCTCACTCTTGATCTAGAAGATCCTGTGATTTTGGGAATTGATTCTTCTAGCATTGATAGTAATAGTTGGTATTCTTCGAAAAAGGACAGTTTAGATGATATGTTTTTTAATTGGACAGGAGAGGATTATCTTTCTGGAATATATTGTTATAGTTTTGGATTCTATATGAATTCTAGTAAGTCACCTGATGATGTGTGCGAGGGCCCTATTGGTAACTTCGACCTGAAAACTAATCATTTTTATGAAAATCCTGATTTGGTTTTACAAGAAGGAATAAATTATTTTACAATAAAGGCGATTGATAATGCGGGAAACATCGGTAACTTGTCACGTTTTCCTGTAAGAATAGATAGTAAGTCTCCCTCAACTCCTCTCTTGTATGATCAAGGACTTTTGTTGAATAAATCTTTGGATGAAAAGCAAGGTATTATCTTTAATTGGACGACATCTGATAGTGGATGTGGTATTTCTAATCATTATGTTGATGTGGATGATGATATTAGGTTTGGTTCGCCTGAATTTAGTGGTTTTACTAATTCTTCGAGCACTTATTTTAATTTCAGCAGTTTTAAAGACGGGATATATTATATACGTGTTAAAGCGATAGACTGCGTGGGACATGAAAGTGTTTTCTCTGATGTGACAAAGACAGTTAAACAGGCAAGTCCTCTTATGATATATGATTATGGTCCTGGTGGTGACGTGATGACTGATGAGCCTTATTTGTATGTTGAGACGTCAAAGGATGCGAAATGTTATTATAGATCTATGGGAGATAGTAATTATACTAAATTTGATTATACAGACGGAGTTTTTCATCAACAAAATCTTGATTTAGATTATGCGACCTACAGTTTTGATATTTTCTGCAATGATAGTATCTCTAATTTCAAGAATTTTAATATTGATTTTACCTCTCGTGAGTTTTTTGAGATATCTTCAGTATCTGTCTCTTCAAATTATAGTTTTTTTCCTGGTCAGAAAGTTGAAATAATTGTCAAATTGAGCCCTTTTGTGAGTCAACTACCTAAAGATATGTTTGAATTGTATTTAGATGGGTCTTTGATGAATGATTTTGTGGTATCAGAAAAGGATGGTTTTTATAAATTGATTTTTGAGGCTCCTTTTGTTTCTGCGAGTAAAGACACTGAACTTTATTTGGTTATCGATGACTCGAAAAGCAATGAGATAGATATAGAATTTTTAGCGCCAGAACTTGAGATAAATTTTGATTCTGAGTTTGTCCGATCAAGTGAGAGAATAATATCTGATTATGAGAATATAATCTATTTTAAAGCAGAAAATTTTAGTTTTGGATTGTCTTCTCTTGGTGAAAATGATATTGATGAGAATTATTTTACATTAAAATCTCCTATAAAAAATGAAGCATACATATTTTTTACTACTGATACATTTCATCATTCGAGAAGAGAAGATGTCCTACTTTATTCATCATTCAATAATTTAGTGAATCCTTCTTTTGGGTTTACAGTTGAGGATAGTAATGATTATAAATTGATTTTATCACACGATGATTCTTTTTTGACAAGCGATTATAAGTTTGGTACTGGAAATAAGATATTGCAGTTTAAGAATTTGGGAAAGACTAAGGATGGTAGGCGGAAAGTCCATATCTCTAGTAGTAAAATACAGAATATTTCATCAGAGGGTGTTTTAATTGGGTAATTTTTTTCGTTTTAGGAATTTATCTGGAAAGAAATTGGTTGTGTTTTCAATATTTTATATCTTCTTATTTGTTTTGCTTTCTCATACTGTGTTTGCATTTAATATAACACTCAATAATTATGGTCTAAAAGATTTTGAAAT
>JAWOGM010000057.1:0-2779 GCA_046496795.1 Thermoplasmatota archaeon | reverse complement strand
ATAGATGGTGCATCATACCTTAAGCGTGTAGCAAGGACACCCCCAATCCCACAGGTCTCAACAGCCTCCTCAGTGTTGACAATTATGATTTGTCCGGTAAAATCAGTAATTCTATCCATTGGTGCAACAACTTCAACTGTAACGGTCACAGCACCATCTTCTGGTTTGAGACCAACACCACAATCTGGATTAAAAATCCAGGTGCCCCAATCGGGATAGGATGATATCTCCCAATCAAGTAACGAACCAGCATTACCAATGTTGGAAACAGTAAAGGTTCCATAGACGGTAGAACCAGGTTCTACATCAGCCCAGTTTAATAAACCAGCGCAACCTAGATCAGGGATAGGTTCTGGTGGTTCACCACCATCAATTAATGCTTTCATACAAAAATTTGCACTCTCCGCATAAGGAACACTTGAATTTGTTAAATCAGCCCATTCTGCTCCATCCCAATAAAAACTCTGACCTGGATCAGCAGCAGAAACAACCAGAGTTCGAGCACTAGAACCAAGCAACACCGGGACATACGATGTTCTATCAAAAGGCTGTCCACCATGAGAAAGTTCAAGATATATTATAAAATCCTCACCTTTTGTCAACGCTATCCCTTGATCAAGATCAATAGTATGAAAACCAGTATAGGAAATAGTACCAGAAACAGATGCTAACTCACCATACAGCTCTCCATCTTCAAAGCCATCAAAAATCTTTACAACATACTCCACATTATCAGCAGCGGTAAAAAAGCTGACTGCACTAATAAACTCATCATCCCCATCACAGGTAAAAAGATTAAACGCTTTTGAGGCATTAACCTTGGTATCACGCCACCCATGATAGTCATGATAATACGTCTTGTTATGTGTTCTAAACTCAACATTTTGAAATGATACCGCTCCCATCTGTGGCTCTTGACAAGCCCATTTATCATAATATGAAATCCAGAAATATCCATCCAAACCCCAATTTGAACCCCAACTATTTTTCACAATCCATGCACCCGGGCCCTCAGGAGCCTGCGTAACTTTATCATCATCCCATCCAACAATAGCGACAGCATGATTAGGAAGATCATCAGTAGAAGGTGGTTGATAATGAATATAATTCTGAATAAATGATCCTTTATAACACATGGCAGTACCCAACACACCATATGTCATAATAGAAGTTTTAATGGTATCAATATTACTTAAATCAGGATTTGCAACATACCACTCAATGTTACGAGCATAATAATAATGATAGCTAGGGCAATACCGCTCAGGAGGTGTATGATAGGATTGACCATCGATATCTCGAACGGTTCCTTCACCACGAGTGATATAGGCTGAAGCAACACGATAATCTCCACCTTCATGAACAATAAGTCCTCCACCACCAGGATCATCATCATTGTTAAAGGTGTTAAACCCATTCCACCAATCAAGATGATATTCAGCAAGATCAGGCTCACCTACCTCTCCTGCAGCATCCCAATTACCAGTCATAAGGAGATTTCCCTCCATAGCAGCCATTGTAGCAAAAGTCCAACATGTACCACCCTGTTGACTTTTAACTGAAGTAACAAAGTTTTCACCATCAACATCACGAAGATCAAAATAACTTGGTAAATCATCCAATAGTATATCAGATATCTTTTCATGATGATTTATTTCTTCATAACCACCAGCAATACCTAAACCAGCAGTCATACTAATTAACAAAACACATATTCCAACAACGACACCTTGCTTTTTCAACTATTTATACCCCCATAACTATTCTTCTATTACTCATCATATACCCTTTATCCCTTAAATAATTATTGCAGTATTGCCCAAATTATCCTTTTATATAAAACATCAGATATGAAGGATAGATAAATTAAATCCTTAACTCAAAACAAAAAACATACTATAAAAACAATGCATATACTCTTCTTCATATCTATAGCCAAAACAATGCATTCATCATTCGCTGTATATGTTTCGGTAACTCAGCAGAATCTTTTCCATTTACCATATCCAGAGTAGCATTCACATAGCAATCAACGATTTCCTGAAAATACCAGCGACCATAATTACTATCTGCACGAGCAGGACTACCAACATATCCATCAGCAATACCAATATCTTTGAAAGTTTTACCAACATAACGAGCTGAATACAGATCCCGATAAATATTTTGCAACGTTGTATGCGATTTATCCACCAGATAAGGATATTGATATTTCATCAATGATGTCTCACGAAAACCCGCATGAACCTCTTTTTTTGTATCAAAACCAACCTGAGGCTCACGGCTTTCAACTGTTTTACTAAAAAAATATGGACCCCACGGCTCAACAACTTTTACCTGAAATTTTTTCATCACCTTTTTTTTAGCAGCATAAATACCTTTCAAATGACCCAGATCCATATGAAATGTACAGATAACAAAATACTGAAAACCATATGTAGCAAATGATGAAATAACATCAGAAATCACTGATTTAATCACAGAAGCTTTAGTTGATACAGTCCCTGGAAAACAATCAGCCATTTTGGTATAACCCAACGGAATACTAGGAAACAATAACGGAGTAATACGGTTATCTTTTTGCTGAAGTGTTTGCATAGCTTGTTTTGCAGCATCACGAGATGTTATTAAATCAGTTCCCACTGGAAGATGAGGACCATGCTCCTCCAACGGACTAAGAGGAATAAAGATCACACTATTTTTCTTCTCTAATTCTTCAATTTGCTTCCAACTCAGCTCTTCAATTTGAATAATCTTTTGGTTATTCTCATTTTTCTTT
>JAWOGM010000017.1:0-2632 GCA_046496795.1 Thermoplasmatota archaeon | reverse complement strand
AATGAGAGATGATTATTTTAATAAAATTGACGAGTCAATAAATTAAATTCTCATTTATATGCACCATAGTTAACAATTTTGTTTACTTTGGTGTATGTCGTTGAGAATACTTAAATCTTAGGTATTTTTCCTTAACAAAGTCCTTAATTGATTGTATAAACGCCGAAAAAAGTACGGACCTGGCGGGATTTGAACCCGCGATCTATAGCTTAGGAGGCTATCGCCCAATCCAGACTAGGCTACAGGCCCACAGCTACATAGTAACGTACAACAATATATATAATTTAAAAAAAAAATTACTTGTCGGATTTTAAAAAAAATATTTTAAAAGACATCAATTTCGGTAGGGATTTTTTTAATTCTACTAAGAAATCGTGCCTGGTTTTTTCGATAACTAAACAGCACATCTGCTTTTTCATCCTGTATCGACCAAGGCTGTATGATAAGCAAATCGCCTATTCTGAGTTTTTTAATCTGTCGTTTTTTACCACCCGGGATACGGGCAAGCCGAGATTTTCCATCTGCACAGGATACATCCATGCGAGATCCTCCCAGCAGTTTGTCCACAACAGCAAAAATCTCATTATTTTTTTTATTAGGAAGAGGAAGTCTAACGGTCTCTTCTGTGTTTATTTCTGATTTCATACTCATATTTAACCCTACGTGAACAGCTCCTATGCCCCTGAAACATTTATATAATTTTCGGTATAAAATAAAGGGTTGGGAACGGTTAGAGATGCTGCAGTGCTTTATCTAATCGTTTCAAAAACTCATCTACTTCGTCTTTTGAAATAATAGTTGGCGGTAAAAACCTGATATATTTATCAGTCGAAAGACTAGTTTTAACACCATGATGTTGCAAGTGTTTAGCTAGTTGTTTGACTTTTTCTGATGTTCCAACAGAAAATGCAATCATTAACCCTCTGCCAGTAATCTCTTCAATGACAGGATATCGGTCTTTAAGTTGTTCAAGGCCTTCATGCAGTTGGCGTGCTCGAGAGATAACATTACTGGTAATGTCTTTTTCTTTCATCTGACGAGTGGCAATAAGTGCTGCGGTCATCGCCATAGGATTCCCGCCAAAAGTAGAGCCATCATAACCGGGTTTCATTGCTTCAGAAATCTTTTTATTGGTAACAACAGCAGTGACCGGATAGCCTCCTCCAAAGGATTTACCAATAGTCATAATTGAAGGGGTAACATTATAGCTCATACAAGCAAACCAATCACCTTTTTTTAGTGCGGTACGCCCAAAACCAGCTTGTATTTCATCATCAATAATAATAAGATCTTTTTCTTGAGCATACTGCCATAATTGTTTTACAAATTCAGGGTCTGCTGGTCGATTCCCTGCTTCTTCACCCTGCACCAGCTCTAAAATAATTATTCTTGCACCAGTTTGTTCAACCAGTTTTTTAACAGATTTTATGTCATTAAAGGTTGCAAAAGATACCCAGTCTTCATCATCAAGACCAAACGGTTTTTTATAATCATCTCTCCAGGTTACTGCAACTGAACCATGTGTTCTCCCATGAAAACCTTGTTTAAATGCAATAACAGCAGTTGACTTGGTATATGCTTTGGCAATTTTAAGGGCTTTATCAACTGCTTCACCACCAGAATTCTGCCAATAAAAATAGGTAAGACCATCTGGCATCATAGAGGAAATCTCTTTTAAAAAACGAGTACGTGCAATCTGTACACGATCCTCCTTCATAGAAATCAATAATTTGGCTTGATTAAACAATCCCTGGCCAATCTCCTCATTGGCCATTCCAAGATTTGTCGCACTATAATTACTATCCATATCAAGAAACCATCTCCCTTTGGTATCCATTATCCAACAACCTTTCCCTTTCACAGGGATGATATCTTGTTCAAGATGTGAGATGGGAATCTTATATTTCTTATGAATATCTATTGCTTCAGCAGTAGAAATCTCAGAGGATTGTAATTGATCGATGATATCATCAATCACATCAGATGGTAATTTTTTTGCCTGCACAAAAGAAACAATATTATCTGCTTGTTTTTCGTTAAGATAACTTCGAGGATTACTTAGTCCAAGCTGATGTTTTAATTCTTGTAATTCTTTTTTAATGCTATCTCCTAAAACATTATCAATGACTTCTTCAACTCGCTCATAGGTTGCATTTGTTCGTTCAGGATGTTTTGCTCTGTCATATACTATCGCCTCTTTTAATCTATTTTTTCTCATACACGATTCCTTCTCTAGCTTTGCTCTTTACCACGTAGGAATTTATAAATATTTGTTTATTGAAAAAAACATTGCAATCTCTTAGAGAACCGGATAGATGATAAATCGGGATTTGAAGATAGATATGAAAAACTATGCTGAGATAGTATAATCAATGTTGTAGATAGGCTAGAGTCGGGGTTTACGATTCTTTGAATATCGCCATAATGAAACACAGCTTAGAATGCTTACAATGATAAAACATGCAGCAGTGATGTATAAAAACAGTGAAGGATCAGATACGGTAGGATCGGTGAATATCCCCACGTCATCAGCAGGGATTTGGGTTTGAATATGCTGTAACAAAGCTATGATTCCAAAAAACAGGATAAAGAGAGTTGAGCTAAACATGACTACAATACGGGTGTTTTCCGG
>JAWOGM010000097.1:0-8451 GCA_046496795.1 Thermoplasmatota archaeon | reverse complement strand
ACCAAACCCTACCTATGCACATGGTATATTAGGAGATGATATTATTTCTCTTCTTGTCGATAAAGAGTTGTATCCCTTGATAACCACAGGATTATATCAATATATATTTGATCTTGAAACTGAAGAGAAAACAGTTGTATTACAAACTGTTGGAGGGGGAACACCTGAGCAGATAAAAGAATGGGTGATATCCCGATACAATCAGGGAAGTACTTCTATTGTTTTTATTGGGGATATTCCTGCAGCATGGGCTGAGGTATCAGGCGAGGTATTTCCTTGTGATCTGTTTTATATGGATCTTGATGGGACCTGGCTAGATACCACTAACGATGGTATTTATGATACACACACTGCGGGTTCAGGTGATATGGCCCCCGAGGTATATATTGGAAGAATTCATGCTTCTAAGCTTACCTATGATGATGAGGCAAATATGGTGAATGATTATTTCAAAAAAGTACATGCGTATCGTACTGGGTCTCTTTCTCAGGTTTGGCATGGTCTTGAATATATTGATGAAGATTGGTATAACATGGATGTATCTCTTAGGTATGTCTATGATGAGCAGATAACTCGATATGATTTGGGATATTTTACCACAGCTTCTGATTATCTTGAGCAAATCTCAGAAGGTCATCATTTTGTTCAAGTCTGTGCTCATAGTTATTCAGGCGGGCATCATTTTGGTACCAGGCCCACTGAATCAGCCTCCTACGCCCATACATATATCTATAGTCCAATAGAGCGCTCCGCAAAACTTCTTCTCGGTAGTGATGATGGTATCAAAGTCTGGTTAAATGGGGAAAATATCTATACAAATAATCGGTGGGGCGGATGGAATGCTGACCAATTTGATGTTGATGTTTGGCTAGAGCAGGGATGGAATAATCTGCTTATAAAGATTAGTCAAGAAGGTGGAGCATATATGTTTTCAGCTCGTTTTGCTGATGAAAATAATGAAAGCTTTGATGATTTGATATATCAGATTAATAATCCTTCTAACTATTCTGGTGAAGCAGAATATATTCGAAGTTGGCTATTACATGGTTTTCATCAGGACACCTCTGAAAATTTTTGGCAATATCTTACCACCAATTATCTAAATACAGATGAGTCATTGATTAATCCTGTTGATGGTGAGATGATGGCAGGCAAAATATGGACAACGTTTCATTCTGGCGGTCCCTATATTGATTTGTCTGCTTTTGATAACAAAAACTATGGCGTCATCTATGGATATGTTCGGGTGTATTCTGAATACGAGCAGGACTGTGAGCTATGGATGGGCTATGATGATGGGGCTCGGGTGTGGTTGAATGGTGAAGAAATCATTTATGATAATCGGTATGGTGGTTTTGAAGTTGATATGACTCGGGTTGCTGTGACCTTGCAGCAGGGGATGAATCGGCTGCTTGTGAAAATATCTCAATGGATGGGTGATCATGGTTTTTCAGCTCGATTCTGTGAATCTGACGGATCCTCAGTTTCAGGGCTTAGTTATGACCCAATTCCAGAACCTATTTCTTATCTTGGTGTATGGCTAATCAATGGTCCCTATGCAAATAAGGATAAGAATACACGATTAAGTACTGATTATTTACAGGGGGAATCAAATGTTATGCCAAGTGAAGGGGACGCTGCACCTTTTAGCTATTGGCAGCGCGGTATTGGTGGGGGAAAACCGTTTAATCTTGGAACTTTTTTCGACAAGGGTGACTGGGTTTTTTCATCAGATATTCAGCAGTATGACCCTCCTGTGTTATTTTATAATCTTTTTGCCTGTGGTCCAGGGAGGTTTACTGACGAAAACTATCTCGCGGGTTCTTATTTGTTTAATACGAATTATGGCTTGATTACTATTGCATCTTCAAAGAGTGGTAGTATGCTTAATTTCAATGATTTTTATCAGCCGCTTGGCGCTGGTGAAAGTATTGGTGATGCGTTTCGATTGTGGTTTGAAGCGCAAGATCCCTTTGTTCAATGGAAAAAAGAATGGTTTTATGGTATGGTTCTTATTGGTGATCCTACCTTGTCTGTAATTCCTTGTGATCAGACAAGAGTTCATATCACAAATCCAACAAGTGCTCTTTATATTGGAAATCAAAAATTATGTCGTTTTTTCGTACCCGTCGTTATTGGAGATATACTAATCAGTGTTAATGCATTTAATCAGGTGTATGATATTAAAGAGGTTTCTTTTTTTGTCAATAACAAATTAAAAACAACAGTTGACGAGCCACCCTTTGAATGGTTGTGGGAGACACCAGCTTTTCTGAAACATAATGTAAAAGTGGAAGTTATTGATTCATCTGGTGGTCATGCTACCAAGGATATTACGATCTGGAAGTTTTTTTAACACAAAATTATTTTATCCTTTTTGTATTGGTTGACGCCAGTCAACTCCAGTGGTTCGTAGACTTATCTTTGGTGTTAATGGTAACCGTCTTTTATGATGAGTGTTTTGTATTGTTGTCTTGATCCGTGTTATATCAGCAACTGAAGCTTTTGATAGTGACTGTATCTGTTGAATAGATAATCGCTGTTCTAATCCAGAAAGGATTGTGTCTAAGGTAGTATAATCTATCTGTAACTCTTGTTCATCGGTTTGGCCTCTCCAGAGTCCAGCTGTGGGAGGTTTTGATATGATTTCTTTTGGTATAGATAGATACTCTGCCAGTTGGAATAGTTGTGTTTTATAGAGATCTCCAAGTGGTTGTATATCTGCTCCTCCATCTCCATATTTAGTGAAATAGCCTACTAAAAGTTCTGATTTATTTGAGGTACCACAAACAAGGCAGTTGTGTTCATTTGCATAGGCATACAGCAGAATCATCCGAAGTCGGGCTTTGATATTGGATAAGGTAAGTTTTTGTTGTTTTATGTTCATTGTTTTTTGGATTTCTTCCACAGTAGAATTTAGTGGGATGAGGAGATGGTTGAGCTTAAATTTTTTTACAATAAGTTCTTGATGTTTTATATCAAGCTCTGGTGTAGCATTATCTGGTATAAATAAGCACATGACTTGCTTTGGCCCTAGGGCTTGTTGACAAAGTATTGCTGTCACACAGGAGTCTAATCCTCCAGATAATCCAAGAACTATTTGAGTGCATCCTGAATTTTGTTTATAGGTTTTTATAAAATCCGTTATGATAGTGACGGTTTCTTTAAGATCTATCTTAGGTATCATTACTTCACCTTATTTCCATGTATCAATGGATTCTTTTATTATAGATATTGCTTGGCTGATGACCTCATCGTCTACTGTTGAAAATGATGCTCTTGCTATTGCCATAGGTATGCGTCGGATATAATCAGACATCCGTAGGTCTCTTCTTAGTGAGGTGTCGTTGTATGTTTCTACTATCTCATTGGTTTGGTTGATGTATTTATTTATTGCTTTTTCTGATGCAGTGATGGTTGGTTGGTAGGTACGGGAGAGTTTCACCCACTGATCATAATAGTCATGTTTTTCTGTTATTTCTGTATCGCCATAGAATTTTTTTCGGAAAAGCTCGAGTCGTTCTTCTCTGTTGATGTTTTGTACTTTTACAATTAATGCACAGCGACTCATCAGCAGGGGAGATAGTCCAACGTCTGAGATTGCTTTTTTTCCGAATACTTTTGTCTTGGGGTTGGCAAAGGCTATCATGATAAATTTACTTTCAATATTTTTATGTATTTTTGCCGAGTGTACGCTACATTTGCCATTTGATAAGAGTTCATAACAGTATTCGATATCTTCTTTGGGGATTTTATCAAATTCATCGACAAGTACTAATTTTTTATGCGAATGAGGTAGTGCACCAAGGTCCCCTGTTCCAAGATGGCAGACCAGTCCAGATCTTGTAGTGTTTGCTCCGATGTTGGTTATATTGGTGAATTGTTCACTAATGATTTCTTTTGCCATTGTTTTACTGCTTCCAGGTTCTCCCATGATTAAGGAATGAATTGGTTCCTCATAGGTTGAAAACATGCTTGCTGCAATGACTTTTTTCATAATATCATTGCCGTGTATTTCTTGGAAGACGTTTTTCCAAAATCCTGTGAATCCTCTTTTTTGTGCAAATGCTCTGAGTTCATCTTTGGGCAGATTTATACCGTTTTTCTGCCATTCATCGATTTTTTTCGCCTCTATTATCTCTTGAAGGCTTTCAGCTTTGCTTATGATTTTATTGAATTGATTTGATTTTCTTGAAAGTTTTAATATATCCCCATCTATTTGTAATGCTGCAGTCCCCCATCCAACACTATAGACATCTAATGCAGTAAGAATTGATTTAACAACTGCTCTGTCTGTTCTTTTTACTTTAATTTCGATGAGATCCTCATGGGGTATGCTGATATTTTCTAAGTTTTCATTGGCAAGAATATTTCGTGCACGTTGAATGAGCACAGTTCCTTTACTAGCACCCATCCCTAGGGTGGCAACTGACATGATAGCAATTTGCTCTAGTTTTGTTATTTTCATGTTTTCTAGTTTCTTTCTATCCGAAGGGATGACGCCCAATAAACTTAAATCATCTTCCATAGGTCGAACTGAGTCCTATGGAGTTTTACAATTAAAAGGTTATGGTTTTTTTAAAATAAATAATAAAAAAATTATATTTATTATTACTAATTTTATATTTTAGAATTGTAATCCTTGTAATCGTATTTTTTTCATTTCCCGCTCTATATAACGGTAAACGCTTGCATGTTTACTGCCGGTAATAAGCATATCTATGGCTTTTTTAAGTATATCCATTGTTTGAAAATCTGCTATAATTCCGATGGTATGGCCATATATAGAGATATGTGATGATGTAAGATGTTCTAGGGTGCGTTTTGTTTTACCCTCTGTTCCAATTACTCTACTTTTTATTCTTCGAATGTGTGTGTTTTTTTTACCGATGTAATCATGCAGGTTGAATAAAAAGAATTCTAAATCTTCATGAAAAAGCTGCAGGGCATGTTCTGGTGAGAAGCCTCGTCCGATTGCTCTGATAACGTCTTCGACGATGTAGGAGAGTAATGGTTCTGGGCTTTGATGGTCATCAATAGTTATCTCTCCTTCTTCTGAATTGATTAGTAAATTAGTTTTTGAGCGGGTTTCTATTTCTTTTTTTGTTTCTCCATTTTGTCCAATGAGGACACCTATTCGTTGTTTTGGAATTTTTATATATTTCATTAGATATCACGATATTTTTGTTATAGTGGTATATATCTCTTTTGGATCTGATTGTATATTGTATTGTCTAAAGTATTTAGTTATATTATATATATCTCGTTGTAGAAATTGATATGATTCTGGATGTTCAAGAAGAACGGCTTGTCCAAGATCTATAATGTATAATTTTTTTTTGTGCATTAAAATATTATATGCACTTAAATCTGCGTGAACTAATTTTGCTTTTGTATACATTTTCTGTATGATCTGTATGATGGTATCAAAAGTTTTCTGAGCGTTTGATAATTCTATATCTTTGAGTAGTGGTGCTGGTTTTGTTGATGTACCGATATACTGCATGATAAGGATGTTGTTTAATTGTTTTATGGGCAGAGGTGCGGGTATAGCTTTGTTTTGTAATCGTTGAAGATTTTTATATTCCTTTTGAGCCCATTTATCTATGATGCCCCTGCGGGTATTGTGAATTATTTGGAATCGCGGATCACCTTCTATATATCTAGTGAGATGTTTAAAACTTAGATTTGAGGTTCGATATATTTTAATGGCTACAAATTCTTTTTTTGGGGTGACCGCTCGAAAGACGATGGCTTCTTTTCCAGAAGATATAGGGAAGTCAAAATGATCGATAATGTTATTTGATATCAGCTTTGTTAATCGCAGGAGTGTGGTTTTATCAAAAACTTGGTCAATGGTTTTTCTATCTACGCCTATTCGGGAGGCTAGTTCATGGGTTTGTTTATCTAATTTTTTAAGCCATCGATCTGATAGTAGTAACTCAGAAGACATTAATCTCCTCTGGTAATAGTTTTCTTCTACTTAGAGTATTTGCTTGTGTTCTGTTATAGCGGTAGATAATATCTGCTTTTTCATTTTGTATATCCCAGGGTTGTATAATGAGAAGATCACCTGTGCGTACGCGTGCTTTTCGTTTCATTTTTCCAGGGATACGTGCCATTCTTGATTTTCCATCTTCGCAGATAACATTGATGCGGGAACCACCCATGAGTTGATTTGCTATTGCAAACATCTCCTTATTATGTTTTTTTGGTAGACGTAATCGTGTGTATTCACCTTGTGATTGACCATATTTTGCATGGTCTTGGGTGGTTCTATTTTCGTTCATAGGATTCTATACATCTATATGATATTGGTTTTATTAATCTTCGTATATCACAAATCTAGAGTATCTGAGATGTTTTTCATTGCCTGTAGACTAAGCTCGAGGAATTTCTCAACAGGGATATCTAGGTCTTCGCAGAGATCGATTCGTTTTCTGTTACATCCCGCGGCAAATGAATGATCATCATATTTTTTCATCAGAGTGGTGATTTTGACATCCGCAAGTTTTTTTGTTGGAATGACAAGTGCTGTTGCGATAATTAAGCCTGATACGGCATCTGCAGCGATTAATGCTTTATCCAGGGATGTCTGAGGGATTTGCATAGTATATTGATAATTATGAGCTTTAATGGCATTTGTTGCATGTTCTGGGAGTATTTCTTGTAGTATTTCTGATCCGATGGTTGCATGTTTTTCTGGTTCTTGTTTGGTATATTCATAGTCTATATCATGCAGCAGGCCGGTAAGTGACCATAACTTCTCATCTCGCTTTAGATATCGTGCGATTTCACCTAGTATTGCTTCGACTGCGTAGGAATGTTTGAGTAATGTTTCATTTTTTAGGTATTTGTGCAGTACTTTAAGTGAATCTTTTCTACTCAACATAATACTTGGTACGAAAGATTTTTTTTATTTTAAATGTTGTTATCATGTATAGTAGATGGCTGTGATGGTTTGATTGTATGGTTTTTTTTGGTAACATTTTTATCTGTGGTTTTATGTTATCAGATTGTGATAGCTAAAGATAAATCAGGTAAATGTATCGGAGAAAAATGTTTTTATTGTAATCGTGAAGCTAAAAATATTACTATTGATGATGATAATATCATGTTTTATTTATGTGATAGACATGTGAAGCTGTTTAGTGCACTATATCCTAAGAAGACGGCGAAGAGTACTGACGATGAGTTTTGAGAAATCTTTAAGTTTTATAATATGTTGTCTTTTTTGGTTGTGTATGAAAACTATTATGGTTGTTGATGATGAGGTTTCTGTTCTTGACCAAATTAAATCTTTTTTAGATGATGAGTATCAGGTGATTACTGTTGAGAATAGTCGTCAGGCTTTGGAGATGATGAATGAAAAGGATATTGATATGATATTGATTGATACAATGATGCCGGCGAGTATGGATAATGGTTTTTTTTGTATGAGTCCTTCTTCTCGTTTTGATGTTGAGGAGCAGGGTAATTTTATATCTAAACCGTTTACAAAAAATCAACTTGTTGATTTTTTAAATAAAAAAATTAAGCATTGAAAATTGTAATGCTCACTATTGGAAGTCGAATCCTCCAAAGATGATATTGGTAGGAATATGTCGTAGGGAGAGGTTTCCTTCGCAGTTTGTTAGTTTATCGCCTTCTTTTATTGTTCCTTGGGGTAATGTTGCTTTTCCTGAGCATATCTCTGTTTTTTGCCATTCGAGATTTGACTCATAGATTTTTTGTACGGTGAGCGTTTTTGTTGCTTTATCCATTGAAAATATAGCTGGGAGGGCTGGTTTCTGTTGGTTTTGTGTTTTTTCGTTTAGGATATAGGATATAAAAATACAGAAAAGACCAGATACGAAGAATTGGAGGTGATAGACCCATATCGCGGTAAACCAAAAAAGTATCCATGCATAGCCAAATAGTTTAGCAGGTGGCGGTATTTTTTGTTGTATTGTTTGTATTATCTCTGTTAGAGTATGTATCCCTCCTCTGAGTGCATTAAATGTCCATTTATCTGAATACGTTATTGGTTAATAATCTTTTTTTCTTTTGTTGTTTTTTTATGGATAGTAAAATACTAAAATGACAAATGTGTTGTACCCTCTCTAGTTTGCGGATGTGATCTAGGGGTTATGATTAGGGCCTTCCAAGCCCTCAGCCCGGGTTCAATTCCCGGCGTCCGCATCCCTATTTTCTTACTATGCAGGGGTAGCCAAGCCTGGCCAACGGCGCAGGACTTAAGATCCCAGAATGTCAAAAGGTTCGTGATGAGACATCCTGTCTCGAAGGAGTCCGAGGGTTCAAATCCCTTCCCCTGCACTTTTACTGGTAAATTCGTGTTCCCTTCCCGACGGGAATATGTTTTTACCGATAATATGGGTCCAAATTACTCAGTTGTTTGGTTGGATAATACTATCCTCTTTGATTTGGGAATTGCCAAACGTTTTAAAAAAA